>NZ_JAPYOK010000096.1:0-39218 GCF_028283155.1 Candidatus Poriferisodalis multihospitum
CCCCTCCCAAGCTGGGCCCTCCCCACTCTTCGACCAGCACACCGACGAGGTCATGGCCGAAGTAGCCGGCCTTACGCCAGGCCAGATTGCCGACCTGCGAGCCGACGGCCACATCGGCGGCGAGCTCCCGCCCCCCGCCGAGCTCGGCTTCGTCTACGACTGACCGACGCCCCTGCCCTCGTACACCCCGGAGGCAAACGCACACCGCGGACTACGGTGCTCGGATGCAGATCGAACCGTTCCAGATCGACGTGCCGGACGAGCAGCTCGCAGACCTCAGGGACCGCTTGGCAAGAACACGCTGGCCGGACAGAGAACCGGTCGACAACTGGTCCCAGGGCATACCCCTGGCCTACGTCCAGGAAGTCTGCGACTACTGGGCCAACACCTACGACTGGCGAGCCCGCGAAGCCTCGCTCAACCGGTTCGACCAGTACACGGCCGACGTCGACGGCATGAACGTGCACTTCATCCACGTCCGCTCCCCCGAGCCCGATGCGATGCCGATCGTCATCACGCACGGCTGGCCCGGCTCAGTGGTCGAGTTCCACAAGGTCATCGAGCCCCTGGCCGATCCGGTCGCGCACGGCGGCAGCGCGGCCGATGCCTTCCACGTGATCTGCCCATCGCTGCCCGGGTACGGCTTCAGCGCCAAGCCGACCGAGCCCGGCTGGGGAATCGAGAAGATCGCCGACTGCTGGGCCGAGCTGATGACCGGCTTGGGCTACGACCGCTTCGGCGCGCAGGGCGGCGACTGGGGGTCAGCGGTCACCAGTGCGCTCGGCAGCCGCCACCCTGACCGCTGCGTGGGCATCCACCTGAACATGGTGATGCGCGGCAGCCGACCTAAGGACCGCGAACCCAACGACGAGGAGATCGCCGCTCTTACTAAGGCGAAGCACTACAACGACTGGGACTCCGGCTACTCGAAGCAGCAGTCCACCCGCCCCCAGACGCTGGGCTACGGCCTGACTGATTCGCCTGCCGGCCAGGCGGCATGGATCCTGGAGAAGTTCTGGGCGTGGACCGACTGCGACGGGCACCCGGAGAATGCGCTGGGCCGCGACGAGATGCTCGACAACGTCATGCTGTACTGGCTGAACGCCAACGCAGCCTCGTCGGGCCGCCTGTACTGGGAGAGCTTCCGGCAGCTCCCGCGCATGACGGTGGACGTTCCGACCGGCGTTGCCAAGTTCCCCGCCGAGATCATCCCGCCAGTTCGGGCATGGTCCGAGCCGATCTATTCCGACATCCGGCACTGGACCGAGATGCCCGCCGGCGGCCACTTCGCGGCCTTCGAGCAGCCCGAGCTGTTCGTCGACGACGTGCGCGCCTTCTTCAGCCTGCTCCGATGAGCACAATCCCCCAGCGACTGGCGCGGACTCGCCGCAAGTGACGGCAGAGCCCGTCGAGCCCATGCTGCGCGGCAACACCATGGATCGGCCGCTGCTGGTCTCGAGCCTCATTTCCTATGCAGCCCGCAGTCATGCCGGCACCGATGTGGTTTCGGTGGACTCGGCGGGCGTCACCACCCGCAGCTCCTGGGGCAAGGTGGCAGAGCGAGCCCGATTGGTATCGGGGGCGCTGGTCGCCGACGGCATCGGGTCCGGCGACCGCGTCGCCACCATCGCATGCAACGACCACCGCCACCTGGAGGCCTATTACGGCATCACCGGCGTCGGAGCTGTGCTGCACACCGTCAACCCCCGGCTCCACGAGAACCAATTGGCGTTCATTCTCAACGACGCCGCCGACAGCGTGGTGCTCGTCGACCAGTCGTTCGTCGACATCGCTGCACGCCTCGCGCCGCGCACGCCGACGGTCCGCCGCTGGGTGGTGCTCGGCCGGCTCGATGCCCCTGCCGGCCTGCCCGGCGAGATCGCTTACGAAGACTGGATCGCAGCCGCACCGGGCCCCGCTGCGTGGCCCGATTTCGACGAGCGTGCGGCCGCAACCCTCTGCTACACGTCGGGCACCACCGGCAACCCCAAGGGCGTCTTGCAGAGCCACCGGTCGATCGTGCTGCAGACCTGGGCCACCTGCACCGGCGACGGCCACGACGTGCACTCAGGGCATGCCGTGCTCGGCACTGTGCCGATGTTCCACGTCAACGGCTGGGCGCTGCCGTTCGCCACCGCGATGAGCGGTGCCAAGCTCGTGCTGCCCGGTCCCGACCTGAGCCCCGAGGCCATCGTGAACCTCATCGAAGCCGAGGACATCACGTTCTCGGCCGGGGTTCCCACGATCTGGCTGGGCGTTGTGCAGTACCTGCAGGACACAGGTCGAAACGTGCCCTCCCTGCAGAAGGTGGCCGTCGGAGGTTCGGCCGCGCCGCGGGTGCTCATCGACACGCTCGAGGACGACTACGGCGTCACGGTCAGCCACGTCTGGGGCATGACCGAGATGACCCAGGGAACATCGGGGCGCTTTACGCACCGGGTCGACCGTGCCAGCCGCGACGCCCAACGCGACCGCCAGGCCAAGGCCGGCCGCGAGATGTACGGCATCGAGCTGCGTGTGGTCGACGCCGACGGCAACGTCTTGCCCCATGACGGTCGCAGCGTCGGTGAAATCCAGGCACGCGGTCCGTGGATGTGCGGCGCGTACTACCTCGGCGAACTCGCCGACCCCGGCGCATTCGCTGATTCGTTTGTGGATGGAACTGACGGCGGCTGGCTGCGCACGGGTGACGTGGGCGCACTGGATGCCGAGGGCTACCTGACCCTGACCGACCGGTCGAAGGATGTCATCAAGAGCGGCGGCGAGTGGATCAGCTCGATCGAGCTGGAGAACGCTGCGCTCGTTGCGCCGGATGTGACGGCGGCCGCGGTCATCGGCCTGCCGCACGAGCGCTGGGGCGAACGGCCGCTGCTCATCGTCGAACTCGCCGCTGGTGCCACCCTCGATGCCAGCGCCGTGCTGGATGCGATCCGGCCCCGGGTGGCGTCGTGGTGGCTTCCCGACGACATCATCGTCGCAAACGAGATCCCGCTGACAGGCACAGGAAAGATCGACAAGAAACTCCTGCGTACCCGCTATGCCGGCCACGCCTGGTCGGGGACCTGAACCACCGACCTGCACCCGGAATCAGGCAGGTCGCCAGTAGCATGGTCCGCTGGACAGACGCGAGGTATTGACATGGCTGCCGGTCGCACAACGTTCGAGAAACTGCAGAGGGACCGGGCCAAGAAGGCGAAGGCCGAGGCCAAGCGCGCCAAGCGCATGGGCAAGATCCCCCAGAGCGGTCCGCTGGTCAACGAGACACCTGAGCCCGAAGGCACAGGTGCCGTGCTCGACGGCAACCTCGACGAGGAGCTGTCGGCGGCTGATCTGATCCGCCTTGTCGAAGAGGTGCAGACCCAATTCGACAATGACGAGATCAGCTTCGATGAGTACGAGGAGCGCAAGATCGAGCTCCTCGCCCGCCTGCCCACGGACTGAGCCTCAGCCTCCTAGACGGTGCAGCGGTGCACCGAGACTGCGTAGTCGCCGCCGTCGAACGGGGCGCCTTCCCACGTTGAGTAGCGGGCCTCGAGCTCCAGCCCGTTGCGTTCGGCGAGTGCGTCGTACACGTGCAGCGCCAAGTAGCCGTCGCTGAGCTGGAAGCCCGCCACGAGCACGCCGCTGGGTCGCAGGTGCGAAGCGATGTTGGCCACCACCGCGGCCTCGGTGCCGCGTTCGAGGAAGATCATCACGTTGCCCGCGGCCACCGCAGCGTCGAATAGCCGTCGCTCGCCGGTGTCGCCCGAACTGCTGGAATCCCTCGATATGCCTGTGTCCCTCAAGATGCCAGCGCTGGCCAGGTCGCCCTGAATCCACGCAAGCTCGGGCGCCTTGTTGCGTGCAAGGTCGAGCATGGCGGGGTCCAAGTCGACGCCGACGACGTGGTGGCCCCGCCGGGCCAGCTCGATGGCGACCCGGCCGGTGCCGCACCCTGCGTCGAGCACGCTGCCGCCTCGCGGCAGCAGCGAATCGACCAAGTCGGCTTCGCCGTGAATCGACTCGCCGCGCGCCGCCTTTTGGGCCCAGCGATCGTCGTATTCGGCGCCGCGGGGTATGTCGCCTCGTTCGGCCCAGCGGCTCAGCGGTCTTCCCAGTTCGGGTCACGCCGCTCGGCGAAGGCGGTCGCACCCTCGATGGCATCGGATGACGCGAAGACATCCTCGAGCGCCGGCTGTTGGAATGCCCAGAAGTCGTCTTCGGACACGCCGAGCACGTTGCGGATCAGCGCCTTGGAGGCACGCACGCCCTTCGGAGCATTGCGGGCGATGCGCTCGCCGAGTTCGACGGCCACGTTCACTGCCTCGCCCTTCGGGCACACCCGGTTCACCATGCCGTGCTGGTGCGCGACTTCGGCCGTGATCGGCTCCGCGGTCAGCGCCATCTCCATGGCCAGGCTGTAGGGAAGCTGGCGCGGCAGGCGCAGCAGCGCGCCGGCACCTGCGAACAGCCCGACACCTACCTCGGGAATGCCGAGCATGGTGCCTTCCGATGCCACGATCAGATCGCACGACAGCGCCACTTCCAGCCCTCCTGCCAGGGCGAAGCGCTCCACCGCGGCGACGAGCGGCTTGGCTGCACTGCGCTCCGCGATGCCCCCGAAGCCGCGTCCGGCCGGGTTCGGCATCGCATCGATCCCGCCGCCCTCCACGAACGCTTTGAGATCCATGCCCGCGCTGAATCCCCGCCCGGCGCCGGTGATCACGCCGACGCGCACATCAGGGTTGGCATCGAGCTCGTCGAGCGCCTCGCCGAGCGCTTCTGAGAGTGCCATGTTGAATGCGTTCATCGCATCCGGGCGGTTCAGCGTGAGGATCTGCACGTAGCCGCGCTGTTCGACCAAAACCAAGGGCTCTTCGCTCACTGGGACTCCTTTGTGACGACGGGCGTAGTGTAGGAGTGACACGGAATCTGGTCGCGGCGGCCGGGGCGGAGGGCGGCATGGCAGGCGACGGCAACGGCGATGCGGCGGCGCCGGCGGAGGTCACCGACCTGCTGGCCCGGATCGAGATGGCCGAGCCAGCCGAGGTGCCCATGCTCGTGCAGCTCCTGGCCCGCACACCGGAGCTGCAGCAGGCCCAGGGCGCGAATGCCCTTCGAGCTGCCCGGGCGCTGAGCGTCCACGGCGGCCCGCAGATGTTCTCCATCGCCGGTGAGCTGGCTGCGCGCGCCCACCGCGACGGTGTGCCGGGCGCCGGCACCGTCTTCGCAGAATGCGCCGACAAGATGAGCCTGCTGAGCGGCAGGCCCCAGCAATTCGGGACGGTGGTCACGACGCACTTGGGCGACCTCGTGCTGGCACCTGTCGACGGCAGCGTCGACGACGATTCCCGTGCGCGGATGGGGCTGCCCACCCTCGACCAACGGCGTACCGAGATCGACCGGCGCAACCGGGAGCTCGCCCGCGAACGGGCCGCCGACGGCGGGCTGCCGCCGGGTCAGCGCATGTGCCGCGTGTGGCGCGACCCCTCTCCCGAATTCCTGACTGCACAGCTCGCCGCCCACCCCGAAGGCTGCTGGGCCGACGGCGACGAGCTGACCCTCGCATGCCGCAGTGACGCTGTCGGCTTGCTGCCCGGTCCCGTCATCGAATTGCCCATGTGGCGAGTCGGTGCCGAAGACGGCAATGGCCGCAGCAACGGCACCGATGGAAGCCACGGCGATCTGTGGGCGCTCAGCGTGCGCATCGAACGCCTCAGTGAAGCCGTCATCGGCTACGGCTTCTGGCCGCTCGACGACGGCGGGGGTCTGCTGGGGGGCCAGCGCGGCCCGGTCCCGCACCGTTTCCGGGGCCCCGACGCGCCTGCCGAAGTCCCGTCGCACCCCGACGACGAGCTGCGCGGCCTCACCCAGACGCACACGCTCGACAGCACCTCGCTGCGCACCAGGCGCACGATCACCGTGTACCTGCCGCCCAATCACTCCCCTGCCGAGCGATTGCCGGTGCTGTATGCCACCGACGGCGGCATGATCGGCCCATACATCCGCCGCCTCGACGCCGGCGTCGCCAACGAGACGGTCCCCCGTTTCGTGCTGGTAGCAGCCCACTCCGCGCCGATGGGCGGCTACGGGAACGAACGGGCCATGGAGTACCTGCCCGGCTTCGACAACGACCGCTTCGACCGTCACCAGCGTTTCTTCGTGGAAGAGCTGTCGGCCTGGGCCGAGCAGTCATTCGGCGTCTCCGATGACCGCAGCCAGCGCGGCGTGTTCGGCGCATCTGACGGCGGCGGCCACGCCTTGGCGGTCGGGCACATGCACCGCGACAAGTACGGGCACGCCATGGCGTATTCCACCGGCATGCCGCCGAACGAGCAGATGAACTGGAATGCCGCCGAGGCGCCGTTCGTCCACCTCTGCGCTGGGACGCTCGAGGGCGGCTTCCACCAGGCGACCGAGGCGTGGGCGGCATGGCTGCACTTTGCCAAGTCGCCGCACGACTGGACCGAGCGAGTCTGCGGCCACGATCTCATCCAGTGGATCGAAGAACTCCCCCGCGCTGTCACACGCGCTTGGGGCTGAGCACATGACCTAGCTGCAGAGGCGGCGGGCGCACCGCCTAGTCGCGGAGCAGGTAGCGCTTGACCTTGCCCGTGGCGGTGAGCGGCAGCTCCTCCACCAGATCCACCCAGCGGGGGTACTTGTACGCCGCAAGCCGCTCACGCACATGCGCCTGCACCCGCTCAGCCAACGTGTCGCGACGCGCGCCCTCAGTGGGAACCACGAACGCGTGCGGCTTGGTCAGTCCTTCAGCGTCCAGGTCGCCGACAACAGCCGCCAGAATCACGTCATCCATTTCGAGAATGCAGCCCTCGACCTCGATCGGCGAGACCCAGATGCCTCCCACCTTCAGCATGTCGTCGGAGCGCCCCATGTAGGTATAGGTGCCGTCAGGGTTGCGCATGTAGGTGTCACCGGTGGCGAGAAAGCGTCCCTGGAGCGCCGCCCGGGTTCGCTCCGTGCGGTTCCAGTAGCCGGTCATCACCGAGCCGCCCGCGACATGCAGTGCTCCCGGCTCGCCGTCGGCCACCTCATTGCCGTGCTCATCGCGCAGCGACACCTCGTAGCCGTCGAGCGGCGTGCCGGTGGTGCCGGGCACCGAGGCGCCCCGCCGGTTGGAGATGGCGATGTGGGCCAGCTCGGTGGTGCCGATGCCGTCGAGAATCTCCACGCCGAAGCGTTCGGCGAAGCGCCGGTGAATCTCGGGGGGCAGCGGCTCGCCGCCGGAGATGCCTTGCCGCACCGACGAGAACGTGTCCTCCGGTAGGTCCGCTGCCAGCAGCTGCGCGTAGTTGGTGGGCACGCTGAAGAACAGCGTGGGCCGGTGGCTGCGAACGTGGTCGGCGACCGCAGCCGGCTCGGGCCGGTCGGGGTTCAGCACCGCTATTGCACCCGTTCCTGAAGAGAAGTAGCCAGAGTTGCCCAGCCCGTAGGCGAAGAACAGCTTGGGCACCGAGTAGACGACATCGTCGGGTCCCATGTCCAGCACGGCACGGGCGTAGCTGTCGGTGCAGACCGACATGTCGATGTGGCGGTGCATCGCGCCCTTGGGCTGCCCGGTGGTGCCTGAGGTGTAGAGCCAGAACGCAACGTCGTCGTCGGTGGCCGGAAAGGGCTCGGGCGCCGCACTCGGATCCCCCAGCAGTCCCGTGTCGGTGTCGTCGATCGTCCAGCGCAGGAATGGCTGACCGTCAGCTGCGGGCAGCACCTCGGAAGCGAACGGCGGCGAGTACACCAGCCCGACGGCGCGGCTGTCGGATAGCAGGAACGCGTAGTCGTGCTGGCGCACCATCGTCGAGACCGGCACGGGCACCGCGCCGATCCACATCGCACCCCAGAACCACCACAGGAATGCAGGCGTGTCGGCGGCGCACATCATCACTCGCTGCTCCGGCTGCACGCCGCGCTCGGCGAGCGCTGCCGCAGCTGCCTTGGTGCCCGCAACCATCTGGGCCCGGCTCGTGTGCTGCCCGCTTGCAGCGTCGATGATCGCCGTGACCCCAGGGTTGGCCTCTGCCGGTTCGATGACGAATCGGTGCACGGCATTCGCGCTCACGCTGCCCTCCTCGTCAGATCCGTGAACATTGGGACACGCGGGTGTCGAAGCGAACACTAACGATGCACACTCATCGTGTGAGCACTGCGCCAACGCAGCCGGCAGGCACCGAGGTTTACCTCGACTTCTTCAGCGATCTACGACCGTGGCGGCACTGGACGCTGCGCGTCGATGGCTCGATCGCCACGCTGCTGATGTATGTGCAACCCGACGGCGGCATCTTCGACGGCGCTGAGCTGAAGCTGAACAGCTACGACATGGGCGTCGAGCTGGAGTTCGCCGACGCCGTCCGCCGCATCCGCTTCGAGCACCCCGAGGTGGGTTGCGTAGTGATCGGCAGCGGCTACGAGGGGGTGTTCTGCGCGGGAGCCAATATCCGGGCACTGGCTGCGGCGACCCACGCTCACAAGGTGAACCTGTGCAAGTTCACCAACGAGACCCGTCTGGAACTCGAAGAGGCCTCGGCCGGCAGCGGGCTGCGATTCCTCGCTGCGGTGGGAGGTGCGTGCTCGGGAGGCGGGTACGAATTGGCGCTCGCGACCGATCACATTCTGCTGGTGGATGACCGGAACACTGCCGTATCTCTGCCCGAGGTGCCTTTGCTGGGTGTCCTGCCGGGCACGGGCGGACTCACCCGGCTGACCGACAAGCGCCACGTCCGCCGTGACCGTGCCGATGTGTTCGCCACCAGAGCCGAGGGCCTGCGGGGCGGGGTGGCGCTGGAGTGGGGCCTCGTGGACGAGCTGGCGCCGCGTACGTCGTTCGACGAAGCGGTGAACGCAAGAGCGGCTGCGCTGACAGAACACAGCCGCGCCGCAGGTGCCTTCGTCAGCGACGAACCCGCGATGCTGGAACCCCTCGACATCTCGCCCACCCCAGACGGCAGCGTGATCGGCGAGTTCGTTGCCATGGCGCCGGACCGCGATC
The DNA here is from genome assembly GCF_028283155.1 of Candidatus Poriferisodalis multihospitum. NCBI lineage: Bacteria > Bacillati > Actinomycetota > Acidimicrobiia > Acidimicrobiales > Candidatus Poriferisodalaceae > Candidatus Poriferisodalis > Candidatus Poriferisodalis multihospitum. The sequence goes on from NZ_JAPYOK010000096.1 coordinate 8,984, forward strand.
GGGCCTGCGCGGAGGTGCTGATCAGCGCGAGCGCCCATCCGCGCTGGCCGCTGCGGGCGGCACGGGAGCTCGATGCACTCTTGTGCCATCTGCGCTTCAACGAACCCGAGCTGGGCACGGTGGTGCTGCTGACCGACGGCAGCCACGCCAGCGTCACCGCCCACGACCGGGCGTTGCGCGAGCCCGCCAACCATGCCGAACGGGAAACCGCCCTGCTCTGGCGCCGCACCCTGTCGCGGCTCGATCTCACCGCTCGCACGCTCATCGCCGCAGTCGAACCCGGCTCGTGCTTCGCGGGCGTGCTCGCCGAGGTTGCCCTGGCGGCCGATCGCACCTACCTCTTGGACGGCGAGTTCGTCGACGAGCGGCCCGACGATGCCGTCGGCATGGCCGTGCGAGCGCTGCGAGGACCCCAGAGCGCAGACGCCGTGCTGCCGACGCTGGCGATGACCGAGATCAGCCTGGGCTCGATGCCCATGGCGAACGGCCTCACCCGGCTGCAGTCACGTCTCTGGGGAGACGACGCAGCCATCGCCGCCGCCCGCGACACCGTCGGTTCAGCCCTGGATGCGCAGGCAGCGGCAGAAGCCGGCCTGGCCACCGCGACCCCAGATGATCTCGATTGGGACGACGATTTGAGGCTGGCGGTCGAGGAGCGCGCCGCCTTCTCGCCCGACGCGCTCACCGCAATGGAGGCCAACCACCGCTTCTGCGGCCCCGAGACCATGGCGACGAAGATCTTCGGCCGGCTGTCGGCCTGGCAGAACTGGATCTTCATCCGCCCGAACGCCACCGGTCCAGACGGCGCGTTGACCCGCTACGGCACAGGAACCCGCCCGAGCTACGCCACGACCCGTGTGTAGGGTCAACTCTCGCGGCGACGAGGGGAAGCGCCCGTGAGCAAGATCGACTACAGCGAGCGCATCCCCAACAACGTCGGGCTCTCCGAGGACCGCCGGCTGCAGCGGGCGCTGGAAGGCTGGCAGCCCAAGTTCGCCCGCTGGTGGGATGAGCTGGGCCCCGCCGGTTTCTCGGGAAACGACGTCTACCTGCGCACCGCCACCGACACCAGCGCTGAGGGCTGGGCCCACTTCGACTACGTCAAGATGCCCGACTACCGCTGGGGCATCTTCCTGTCGGCTCCCAAGCCCGACCGTCGCATCGGCTTCGGCGAATCAGCGGGCGAGCCCGTGTGGCAGGAAGTGCCGGGTGAGTTTCGCAGCGACCTGCGCCGCCTGATCGTGGTGCAGGGCGATACCGAGCCGGCGTCGGTGGAACAGCAGCGGCATCTCGGCCACACTGCGCCGTCGCTGTACGACCTGCGCAACCTGTTCCAGATCAACGTCGAGGAGGGCCGCCACCTGTGGGCGATGGTGTACCTGCTCCATGCGCATTTCGGCCGCGACGGCCGTGAGGAGGCCGAGGCGCTGCTGGAGCGGCACTCCGGCGATCCCGACAATCCCCGCATCCTGAACGCTTTCAACGAGAAGACCTCCGACTGGCTCTCGTTCCTGGCGTTCACCTACTTCACCGACCGTGACGGCAAGTACCAGCTCGGTGCACTGGCCGAGTCGGCGTTCGATCCGCTCAGCCGCACCTGCGAGTTCATGCTGCGCGAGGAGGCGCACCACATGTTCGTGGGCGCGACCGGCATGGGACGCGTTGCGCAGCGCACCTGCGAGGTGATGGTCGAAAACGACACCGACGATGTCCGGCCCTTCGGCGTCGTCGACTTGCCGACGCTGCAGAAGTACATCAACTTCCACTACGCCGTCTCGCTCGACCTGTTCGGCGCGGAGGCCTCGACGAACGGCGCCAACTTCTACACCGCCGGTCTCAAGGGCCGTTTTGACGAGTCTGCGTACGATGACGACCACGTGCTCACGTCCACGACGTTCGCCTGCACCGAGGTGGTCGACGGTGCGCTGGCAACCGTGGAGCGGCCTTCGCTGCAGGTGGTGAACCTGCAGTTGCGCGATTCGTATTCCGACGACTGCGAGAAGGGGCTGCGGCGCTGGAACCGCTTGATCGCCGAGGCCGGCGTCGACTTCGAGCTGACGCTGCCGCACCCGGGCTTCAACCGAGCCGTGGGCGTGTTCGCTCCGCACGACATCACGCCCGACGGCAGCGTGGTCAGCAGGGCCGAATGGGAAGCATCGTGCGGCGAATGGCTTCCCACCGACGACGACCGCGACTACATCACTTCGCTCATGTCGCCCGTCTACGAGCCGGGGCGCATGGCCGGCTGGATCGCTCCACCGGCTCGCGGCGTCAACACCAGGCCGGTCGAATACGACTACGTGCGCCTGTAGTTGCCATGGGCTCTGCAGCAGGCGAAGTCAACGCAGGCAGCGCTGTCACCGTGGACGACCGCCTGCAGGTCGGCACGGTTGGCATCGCATACCGTCGGATCTCTCCCGGAGGCATCGACAGCCGGCACAGCAGCGGGAACAGCCCGGTGATCGTGATGCTGCACGAAGGCCTCGGCAGCATCACGCAGTGGCGCGACTTGCCCGAGGTGCTGGCGCGCCGGTGCGGACTGGAGATCATCGCCTACGACCGCAGCGGCTATGGCCGCTCAGACCCGGTGCCCGAGACCTACAGCGACGGCTTCATGGAACGCGAGGCCACCGAGATGCTGCCCGCCGTGCTTGACGAGCTCGGCGTCCGCCGCCCGATTCTCGTCGGTCACAGCGACGGGGCGTCCATCTCGCTGATTGCGGCAGGGTCGGGCTCGGTCGTTCCGCTCGGCGTGGCCGTCATCGCGCCGCATTCGTTCATCGAGGACATCTGCATCGAGGGCATACGCGCCATCGACGGCCAGCGCGGGCAGGTGATCTCGGGACTCGCCCGCCACCACGACCACCCCCGTCTCGCCTTCGAACGCTGGCGAGACGTCTGGCTGACGCCGCGGTTTCGCCACTGGGACATCCGGCCGCTGCTCGAGCGCATCGACTGCCCGGTCCTGGTATTGCAGGGCGAGGGCGATCAGTACGGCACCGAGGCGCAGGTGTCGACGATCGTCCAGTCAGCGCCGAACGCGAGCGGCCACCTGCTTGCCGACTGCGGCCACGTCGCGCACCGCGACCAGCCCGAGCGCATCGCCGACTATTTGGCCGACTTCGTCTCCGGCTGCGCGGCCGCCGCTTCCTGACCCAGCACTGCCGCAAGTGCGTCGGACGCGATCACGTCGGGCGCCTCAAACGGCCCGAAGTGCCCCAGCCCGTGGTACGTGATGAGCCGCGAGTTGCCCAACGCCTCGTGCGCGGGCACCCCGATGTCCTCGAAGGTCATCTCGAGTCCCTTGCCGATGACCACCGGTGTCTGGCCGCCCTCGAGGCGAGCCGTCGTGGAGACCCACTCGCCGTCGTAGGTTGCCGCCTCGTCTGCGGCGCGGCAGCGCAACCGCACCGAGCCGTCGGGCAGATCCTCGAACCCGTTGGCGAGGTAGCTCGCCAGCGCATCGGCCCGCACACCGCTGAACGGCGGCCGCGATGCGAAGCGTTCGAAGGCCTCGCCGCGTGAGGCGAATTCCTCCCGGCGCTTCGTGGTGAGCGCGATCAACGGGTTCTCACCGGGGCCGAATTGGTCTTCGATGCGCCACACCACCGGCTCGTAGCCGTACATGCGCCGGATGGTGCCGGGCCGCTGCACATCGGCCAGCAGCAGCGTCGCGGCGCCGATCGAATGCCCGACGCAGTCCAACTCGCCGTGAGCGATGCCCAGATGATCGACGATGCCAAGCAGGTCATTGGCCAGTGAGGTCCACAGGAAGTCCCGATCGGCGGGCGGCGGACTCCAGCCGTGGGCGCGGAGATCAGGCGCCCAGACGGTGAAGTGCTCGGTCAGGCGATCTGTGAATGGTCCATAGGCACGGCCGTTGAAGCCCGTGGCGTGCACGAACAGCAGCGGCGGCCCGTCGCCGCCCAGTCGATGAAGCGCGAGCTCGACGCCTTCGGCTACTTCGACCATCTCCGGTGCCGGCGTGCCACCGTCGGAACCACTCATGTTCGGACAGCGCATGTGCTAGTCATGCGCGCATGGGTACTACACGGGGAGCCGAAGCCGCTGAGGCGCCACCCGATCTCGAGTTCTTCTGGGATCCGGTGTGCCCCTTTGCCTGGATCACGTCGCGCTGGGTCGAGAAAGTGGTTGCCCAGACGGGCTACTCGGTGGACTGGCGTTTCATCTCGCTGCGCATCCTGAACAAGCACCGCGACTACGCCACGGAGTTTCCCGCCGGGTACGAGCAGGGCCACACCGCAGGGCTGCGGATGCTCCGGGTGGCAGCCCAAGTGCGCGCCGAACTGGGCCGTGACGTCATGGGCCCGCTGTACGACGCCATGGGCCAGCACTACTGGGAGATGCCTAAGGGCTCGGGCCTGCGGGATCGCATCGGCACCGTGGAGCACACCGCAGAGGCATTGGCTACTGCGGGTCTGCCGACGGACTTCGCCGCAACGGTCGACGACGAGACATGGGATGCCGAGATCGAGGCCGAAACGGAGCTTGCCCTGAGCCGCACCGGTCGCGACGTCGGCACGCCGATCATCACATTCGAGCCGCCCGACGGCCTGTCGTTCTTCGGCCCGGTGATCTCTCGGGTTCCCTCCGACGAGCAGGCCGTGCCGCTATGGAATGCCGTCATCGAGCTGGCGCGCTTCCCGGGCTTCGCCGAGCTGAAGCGTTCGCTGCGCGAAGCCCCGCAGCTGAATGTGCTGGGGACCATCACGGAAGCACCCGAGATGGAGGACTGGGAAGCAGGTTCCCGCAAAGCGCACAAGCCCAGCTAGCCAAGTCCAGCTAGCTCAGATCGAAGCGGTAGGCCTCGGAGGTGGGCTTGAGGGGGCGCGCCAACCACGTCGGGCGGCGCAGTCCGCCGGGACCGGGAGCCGGCCGCGTCATCGCCAGCCACTCCTCATAGGCCTCGCGGGCCAGCGCAGTGTCGACCACTACATCGCCGTAGCGGTCGCCGGGTTCGGCCGGGCCAACTCGCACCCGCTGGTGCCAGCACTGCATGCCGGAGATCGGGTCGGGCTGCACCGAGAACGTGAGGTTCTGGTGGACGCCAGTGTCGTTCCACCAAATCCGCTCAGAATCGGGGTCGTCGGAGGCGAACGGCGTCATCGAACCGGTGCGCCGGAGCTGCCACACGGTGCCGTCACGCTGGATCTCCGCAGGACCGCCGGCCCAAGATCTCGGGCCGCCAGCGCGGGCACTTGCTGGCGGCTCAGCCTCGGGCGCAGGGTCGAGGCGCCAGCGACCCATGTGGTGCGAGGCCGCCACCACGCCGGGACGGATGCCTTCGGTGCGCCAAGCCGAGATGACGAAGTGGCCGATGCGCGTGCTGATCCGCACGAGGCCGCCCATCTCGATGCCGAGCGCTTCGGCATCAGAAGGGTGAATCCACAGCGGATGGCGGTGGCTGATCTCCGCCAGCCACTTGGCGTTCGCTGACCGGGTGTGGATGAGCGTCGGGATGCGGAACGTCGGCACCAGGATCCGCTCGTTGCCGGCCAGGTCCAGCTGCTGCCAGTGAACGTGGCTGGGAATCCAGCCCGGTGTCGCATGCTCGGGCCACCCCCATTCGGCCAGCGTCGTGGAATACAGCTCCAGCTTGCGCGAGGGCGTCGGGAACCCCTGACGAGCCGCTCCTGCGACCTGCACCGCCACCGAGCCGTCGCCGAGCGGCGGCAGCGCCGCGGCGCCGCGGACGGTGTCGCGCGACGGCCGGTGGACATCGTCGTCGGCCAGGACGGTTCCGGCCAATTGCGCTGGCTGAACAACCCGCTCATGGTGGCCGTAGGGATCGCCGCGCACGGCGTAGGCGCCCCGGTCGCGCATGAACTCGAGCGGTGTCTGCCCCGCGGCTGCGGCATCGTCGGCCAGACCGGGCACCTCGTCGGTGAAGATCGCCTCGTAGTACTCGTCGATGCCGATGGGCTCGCCAGGGCGGGACGGGCTCTCGAACCACTGGCGGATGCCGAGCGAGCCGTCGGGGTCGATCCGCCACGACAGGTCGATCCAGAACTCATTCTCCTCCCAGACCTCGCCTGGGTTGAATTCGTGAGTCCGGCTGTCGGGGCCGAGTTCGGCGCCCCGCAGCTCGGCATATCGCCGCATCACCGGTTGGCGAAAGCCCAGCCATTGGCCTGCATGTGTCTCGAACGATGCCAGATCATGGCGTTCTGAGCCGACGCCCATCGGCAGCACGTAGTCGGCGAACCACGCTGTCTCCGACCACGTCGGGGTCAGCGCCACATGGCAGCCCACTCGCTCGGGGTCGCTCAGCGCCTCCAGCCAGCTGAACCCGTCGGGATTCGTCCACACCGGGTTGTAGACGCGGGTGAAGTACGTGTCGAGCTTGCCCCTGCCCTCGCGCAGGAAGTGCGGCAGCAGAATCGACATCTCGTGGTGGCTGAGCGGGTACTCACGCGGCCACGACAGCTCGTTCCAGTGCTCCACCGGCGGCGGCCGCAGCGGCGGCGCGGGCTTCAGCTTGTGCCAGCCCGCCCCTGTGGTGCCCCCTACCGTGCCGACCGACCCGGTGAGCACGTTGAGCAGGAACAGGCACCGCGCGGTCTGCCAACCGCCCAGGTTGCCCGCGCCGGCGGCGCGCCAGTTGTGAGAGGCGAAGCGGCCCAGCGCTCCGCCGATCGCCCGCGCGATCTCTCGCAGATCATCCGCATCCACCCCGGACAGCTCTGCGGCCCGCTCCGGGATGTACTCCGCATAAGCGTCGCGCAGCGCCACCTCGACCGACTCGAACGTCGGCGGCAGATCGGGCCGGGTCTCGGCCAGGTAGGTCTGCCAGTTCGTCCATCGGTGCACGAAGGCTCGGTCCCACGTGCCTGCTTCGAGCAGGAGATGGGCCAGGCTCAGCAGCAGGACCGGTTCGGTGCCGGGCCACGCCGGCAGCCAGTGATCGGCCTTGGCCCCCGTGTTCGACAGTCGCGGATCGACGCAGATCACCGTCGCCCCGCGCTGCTGGGCCTCGATGATGCGCTGGGCGTGCGGGTTGAAATAGTGCCCAGCCTCGAGGTGGCTCGAGATCAGGAAGATGACCTCGGCATTGGCGAAGTCCGACGAGGGCCGGTCGTGGCCCATCCACGTCGCGTAGCCGACGCGGGCGCTGGAGGAGCAGACGTTGGTGTGGCTGTTGTGCCCGTCGACGCCCCACGCCGTGAGCACGCGCTCGGTGTAGCCGTCTTCGCCCGGCCGGCCGACGTGATACATGATCTCGTCGCGGCGGCCTTCCACGATGGCCGTCCGGATGCGTGCGGCGATCGCGGTCAGCGCTTCGTCCCAGCTGACACGTTCCCATCCGCCGCCGCCGCGCTCGCCCGTCCGGCGCAGCGGGTACAGGATGCGCTCGGTGTCGTGCACCTGGTTGATGGTGGCGGGGCCCTTGGCGCAGTTGCGACCGCGGGATGCGGGGTGTTCGGGGTTGCCTTCGAAACGCACGACCTCATCGGTGTCTCGGTCGATATAGGCCACGAGTCCGCAGGCCGCCTCGCAGTTGAAGCAGGTAGTCGGCACCAGGGTGTAGTTGCGCTCGACACGTTTCGGCCACGCCGCGGCGTCGAACTCGGACCAGTCATGCCATTGGTCGTGCGGCGCCGCCGCACCGAGGTGCATTGCCGGGCTGGCTGCTGGGCCTGGCGAGGAGCTCTGTTCGCTGGTGCGTCGCTCGCTCATGAGAGGGGAACCGCCTGCGCTGCACGCAGGTAGGCACGGTCGTGCCGGTAGAGCCATGCCAAGACCGCAGCAGCAACGACTGGGGTCCAGGCGAAGACCGCAGCGTTCGCTCGGAGGGCCACAAAGGCCGCCCACACCGCGCCGCCCCCCAGCACGGCTTCACCCGCCAGCCGGCCGATGAGCGCCAGTGCCGGCCGATCTGCCCACAGCACCCGGCCGCGGCACTGGCGCAGCAGCAGCGCGGTGTACGCGGCGGTCAACAACGAGAACACCGCCGTCGGGCCGATCAGCACCACGAACCACGCGGAACCGCCCCACAGGCCCGCGATGCCCCACAGCGTCACCAGCGCACCATCGATCATGATCACCCACGCACCCGCGGTGATCCAGCTGCGGAGCCGGCCCTTGGCGAACAGGTACCAGAAGCGCTCGGGCCGCTTCAGATCGGCAATGAGCAGCACGCCCGTCACTGCCAGCGCCACCAGGGCGATCACCGCAGGGCCGGTGGCAACGGCGGCACGGTCGTCCCAGCCCAGCAACGCCGCGGCAGCAGCCCACAGCATCACCCCGGCCGCCACCCCTTTCGTCACCATGTAGCCGGCAACCTTGGCCCCCCACGGCTCGTCATGGGACACGGTGTAAGCCGTGCGTGCCGCCGGGGTTGCCTTCGACTCGGACGGCCACGAGGCGCTGCCGGTCCAGTCGGCCCAGATCAGCCCGTCGTCGGCCACCGGGCGCGCCAGCGGATCCAACGCCTCGGGCACGGTGCCCGCGTAGTGCACCTTGGGCAGGGTGCGGCGCTCGGGTGCCCGCACCGGCAGGTTCTCGGTGCGGATGCGAGCCGCAACCGTGTCCTCCGGGCTGTCGTGATCTACCACGGTGATGGCCCGCGTCGGGCAGACCGACACGCACGAAGGCTCGAGCCCGACTTCCAGCTTGTGCTGGCAGAAGTTGCATTTGTGCGCCGTGCCGGTGGTCGGCGAGATGTACAGCGCGTCGTACGGGCACGCGTTCATACAGCCCTTGCAGCCGATGCAGCGGGAATCGTCGAAATCCACCACGCCGTTGGACGCCCGGAAGAGCGCACCGGTCGGGCAGATCGCGATGCAAGGCGCATCGTCGCAGTGGTTGCAGCGCATCACCGCAAAGTGCCGCTGCGTCTGCGGGAACTCACCGGTCTCTACGTAGTTGACCCACGTCCGGTTGACGCCGAGCGGCACGTCGTGCTCGCTCTTGCAGGCCACGGTGCACGCGTGGCAGCCGATGCACGCGCCGCTGTCCAGCAGGAACCCCAAGCGCGTCACGGCCAACAGGATCGCACACCTCTGGCCTTTTTCTGGCCTTTCGCGACAGCGATCTGTTCCGACCTCCCGGACGGATGCGAACGGATTACCGACCGACATCCGCGGCGCGCCTAACGTGGCACCGGACAAACCAGGGGGACACATGAGCGACGACGCCGCCAACGGCGCGGCTGAGGGCGACGAGATCATCCGCCTCAGCGACGTCTACAAGATCTTCGGGCCGCAGCCGAGAGGCCGTGCCTTCGAGCTGGCTCGTTCGGGCGTGCCCAAGAACGACGTGCAACGGCTCTCAGGGCATGTCGTCGGGCTCACCGACGTGAACTTCTCGGTCAACCGGGGCGAGATCTTCGTGGTGATGGGCCTGTCCGGTTCCGGCAAGTCGACGGCCATCCGGATGGTCAACAAGCTGCACGACGTCACCCACGGCGAGGTGCTGGTGGACGGCGTCGACGTGCAGAAGCTGTACGGGACCGACCTGCAGGAGTTCCGACGGGAGAAGATGGGGATGGTCTTCCAGCACTTCGCCCTCTTCCCGCATCGCAAAGTGATCGACAACGTCGGCTACGGGCTCAAGGTGCAGAAGGTCGACCGCTCTGAGCGAAACGAAGCCTCCATGCGGGCACTGTCGCTGGTCGGACTCGCTGCGTTCGCCGATCACCGGCCCGCCCAGCTCTCCGGCGGCATGCAGCAGCGCGTCGGCCTCGCTCGTGCACTGGCCTCCGATCCGGACATCCTCCTCATGGACGAGGCGTTCAGCGCGCTCGACCCGCTCATCCGGCGTCAGATGCAAGACGAGATGATGGAGATCCAAGCCGAGGTCCACAAGACGATCCTTTTCATCACCCACGACCTCAACGAGGCGCTGCGCATCGGCGACCGGGTCTGCATCATGAAGGACGGCGCAGTCGTACAGATCGGTACACCCGAAGAGATCCTGACCGAGCCGGCCACCGGCTACGTGGCCGAGTTCGTCCAAGACGTCGACCAGGGGCGGGTCATCAAGGTCCACGAGGTCATGTCCGAACCGAGGCCGATCCCGGCCGACATCTCGCTCAGCGATGCACTCACCCTCTGCCAGGACATTGCGGGCCGGTTCTGCTGCGACTCCTCAGGCAAGCCGGTCTCGCTGTTGACGGCGGCCGACGGTTTGCGGGCCCGCGGCATGGGAAGCAACGACCTCAAGAAGGCGCTGCGCTCCGATTTCGACAGGTGCAGCCCGGACGCCACATTGAACGAGCTCTACGCAGCCGCAGGGCGTGGCCTCTCGATCGCCGTGGTCGACGATAAAGGCACACTCGTCGGCAATCTGGATCCCCGTCTCATCATGGAAGAGATGGGTCGAGTCGAACAGCTGATAGACGACTTCGAGCGGGAGGTGTTCATGTGAGCGCCGCCATGCTCCTCGCCCAGGCCAACGGCGAAGAAACAACCGACTCTGGCCATTTCATCGACCAAGTCGTCGACGTCGTCACTGCTCCTGAGGCTGGGGATCGCTTGGCCGACTGGGCGACGACCGGCGTCGAATGGGCACTGTTGCTGGGGCTCCTCATCGTCCCGGCGCTCCTGCTCTTCGGCGGGGCGATCGGTCGCCGCTACGGCATGGCGGCCGGCGGTCTCATCGGGCTCGTCGCTGTGTGGTGGTACCGCTTCAGGTCTGAAGAGATCATCTCGTCGGGCACCCATGCCTACCGCGTCGACGGCGAGACGGTCTACTGCCGAGACGCACTCGTCGATGCCGAGGGCCAGCTCTTGGAGTGCACGTCGGGCGTCGTGGCGCAAGCACGGCAGAACACCGTGCTCGACAACTGGCAGATCCCAGTCGGCGACTGGGTGGAACAGACCGTATTCTGGGTCGACAACAACCTGCAGGCCACCATCGGAGTCATCAAGTGGCCGTTCGACACGCTGATCAACATCATCGTGAATGAGTGGCTGCTGCAGATGTCGTGGTTGACGGTGTGCATCGCGGTCTTCCTGATCGGCTGGCTGATCCGCAACTTCCAGGTCGGCTTCATGGCTTTCATCGGCCTGCTGGTCTGCGGTCTGCTCGGCGAGGCCTTCTGGCGAGAAACGGCGTTGACCATCGGCTTCATCGGCGTGGCCGTTCTTGTGTGCGTGATCGTCGGCATACCCATCGGGGTTTTGTGCGGGCGCGTCGATGGCGCATGGAAGGTGGTCCGGCCAATCCTGGATGCGATGCAGGTCGTTCACTCGTTCGTGTACATGCTGCCGTTCGTCTTCTTCTTCAAGATCGGCTTCGTCGCAGCCACCATGGTCACCATGACGTTCGCTTTGCCGCCGCTGATCCGCCTCACGAACCTCGGCATCCGGCAGGTTCCCGAGGACGTCGTCGAAGCATCACGCGCCTACGGCGCGCCTGAATGGCGCGTCCTCGCCGACGTGCAGCTGCCGCTGGCACGGCCGGCGATCATGACCGGTCTCAACCAGACGCTGCTGCTCGCCATCTCGATGCTCGGCATCGCCGCCATCATGGGCGCAGGCGGCTTGGGCAGCCTGCTGTTCCGCGCCATCAACAATCTCGACATCGCACTGGCCGGCTCTGCGGGCTTGGCCTTCTTCCTGGTGGCCGTTGTGCTGGATCGACTCAGCCAGCCCGAGGCAGGTGATTCGGGCAATCTGCTCAGCCGGATTACCCAGGCTTGGAAGCACCGGCGGACCCCCGAGGAGCTGCTCGTCGATACCGAGGCTGCCGAGACGACAGCCAAGGATGCCGAACCCCCCGTACCCGACGAGGCGTTCGAGACTGTGGGCCCCCGGGAACGTGGCGCAGTCATCGCCACGGCTATCGGCGCGGTCATCACGCTCGTCGCGTTGCTGCTGCCCTGGAACGCGAATGCCGGTCTCGTCTCCGCCTACGCACGCAGCTCCGATACCGATCTTCGCTCGATGGAATGTTCCGGGGAGTGGGTGGAAGAGCAGTCGCTCAACCCGCTCGCTGAGGGCGGCACGGAGCTCGTTTGTGTCGGCGACCTCAGTTTCGTTTCTCAGAACTTCAACGGCCTCTCGGCTTCAGGCGGCTCGTGGTTCGGGATCTTCATCGGGGTGATGGCTGCGGTGTCGCTTTTCGCAGCCGTCAACACCTTGTTCCGACCCGGCAGAGGTTCGCGCTGGATGTCGGCACACGGGGCCGCGGTCTTCTCGCTGGCAACGCTCATGACGACCATCGCCTACCTGTTTGCCCGACCACCCGACAAGGTGGAGGAACTCGGCATCTTCAGCGTCGGTATCGGCATCTACCTGGCGGTCATCGGCGCAATCGTGGCGACCGCGGCCGCGTGCCTCTGGCTCTGGCGGGCACCGATGACCGCACGACGACCGCTGCCGGCGAACATCGGCTGGGGACGCCTGCTGGGCGGGTCATTCGCCGTGCTGCTGCTCGTCATGGGCGGCTACTCGGGATGGAGTTTCGACACGCGGGCCGAATCGGTCATCGACGACGAACTCCAGGCCGAGCTTGACCAGATTGCCGCCGACGGAGCAGCGGCCTTGGCGGCAGCGCGTGCTGCGGCGGTGGGCGCCGACGAAGCCGAAGCCGCTGGCGACGACATCAGAGCGCAGGAACTGCGGCGCGAAGAGAATCGGCAGCTGGCCCTTGAGGGGGTGAAGGCGGCCGACATCGCATCGAAGATCGCTCAAGCCAAACGACAGGGCGACATCATCCACGACGGATTCGAGTCCGAAGGCGCCGGCATAGGCATCTGGACGCTGATCGGCGGGTTCGTCGGACTCGTGATGATCGTGCCTGCGATCGGATTGACCGGGATCGATGAGGCGCGCCGCTATCGCTGGAGCGCCCTGGTAGGCGGCATCGGTATGGGCGTTGCGATTTTGCCCCTTGCATGGATCCTGACGATCGTCCGCGTGGCCGACGAGAATCTCGTCTCCGGTGTTGGATCCGTACTGGTGCTGGCGGCGGGGTTCACCATGTTCGCGACTTCCCGCGGCACCCTCTCGGAATTCGAGCGGAACAAGATCTACGGCGATATTCCAGCCAACACGGGCTAGCCATCGATTCGCTCTGCGCAGAGCACTCCGAACATGTATGCGCGGTCTAGGGTGTTAGGCGCGCACATGGCCCGACTACGCTGCTGCGCAAGGAGCCCTCGTCGAGCCGGGCGAACGGCGCCGCACATGCGTGGTCGCAACCAGAAGCGCCGCGTGACGCAATCTGTCGCAGATCAGGGAGGATCTCCGCAATGAAATCGAAACGATGGACCAAGCTGCTGTTGCTACTAGCAGCATTCGCACTATTCGCTGCTGCATGCGGCGGCGACGGCGACGACGACGCCACCGAGACCGCTGAAACAGAGGCTCCCGCCGCCACGACCGAAGCCATGGTCGAAGAGGAGCCGATGGAAGAAGAGATGTCGATGACGCCTGGTGAGGGTGTCAGCGTCACGATGGGCCGCGCCAACTGGAGCACCGGCTACTTCCAGGCAGAGCTCTACAAGCAGCTGCTTGAGGAGCTGGGCTACACGGTGAGCGATCCGGCCGAGCTTGAACTCGGGCCCAACCTCGGTTACATCGCTATGGCTGAGGGTCAGATGGACTTCTGGGCCAACAGCTGGTATCCGGGGCATTTGGCGTGGCTGGCAGGCGAGCTGCCTGACGGCTCGCTCGTCGGCGACCACCTGACGGTGCTGGGCGAGGAGATGATCGCCGGCGGCCTGCAGGGCTTCTTGGTGACCAAGTCGTTCGCGGACGAGTTCGGCGTGTACACCATGGATGCGCTGAACAGCAACGCCGATGCGTTGGCCGCATTCGACGAGACTGACCCGGTGCCGGGCAACGGCATTGCCGACATCTTCGGCTGCCCGGAGTCGTGGACCTGCGACAACATCATCACCAACCAGATCCTGTTCTCGGGCTGGGACAACATCAACCAGACCATTGCCGGCTACGACGCCATGTTCGCCCAAGCCGTCGACTCGGCTAACGAGGGCGTCCCGATGGTGGCCTACACCTGGACGCCGTCGGCGTACATCACGCAGCTGCGTCCCGGCGACAACGTGTACTGGATGGGTGTCGACGACATCCTCGACGACTCCAACCCGTCTGGCACTGAGGGCGGCGAGGAGCACTCGCAGCGGGGCGAGGACGGCACCGGCGGCTACGCGGCCATCGGTCCGGACCAGTGCCCGTCGGCGGCCGACAATGCTGACGGGCTGTGCCCGATCGGCTGGATTGCGGCTGACATCCTGGTCACGGCCAACAACGACTTCCTCGCTGCCAACCCGGCGGCAGCTTCACTGCTCGAAGCAGTGAAGCTGTCGGTGATCGAGGTGTCGCTGGCCAACGTGGAGCAGGGCGAGGGCGCTGCCCCGGGTGATCTGGCTACTGACTGGATCGCCAACAACCGGGCCACGGTTGACGCCTGGCTCGACGCAGCACGCGCCGCTGCGTAAATCTCTGAACGCAGCCGCAGCCCGGCAGGGCTGACGGCTCAGGCGCACAACGGAGGGCGCCGGACTGCGGTCCGGCGCCCTCCGCGCGTTCGAGCGCGGCTCAGTCCTCGAGTTCCGGCAGGGCCGGCGGAGCGTTCGAGGCCGTCACGCGGGCCAAACCGCCGTCCACCACCAGCGTCTCGCCGGTGACGTAGCGGGAGGCATCCGATGCGAAGAACAGCACCACGTCGGCGATGTCGTCGCCGAAGCCCCAGCGCTTGAGCGCAATCTGGCCGGCGAGATCCTCAATAAGGCCTGGCACGTTATTGCGCGCTTCCTCCCAGATGGCAGTCGCTATCAGGCCGGGCGCGATCGAGTTCACCCGGATGCCGTCGGGGCCCCAGTCCGCTGCAAGTGCTCGAGTCATGGCGTCGACGGCACCCTTGGTGCCGGCATAGGCGACACGGCCGAGCGGTCCGTGCACGCCGGCGACGGAGCTGATGTTGATCACCGATCCCCCGCCGCGAGCGACCATCGATGGTGCCAACCCGGTGCTCAACATGACCAGCGACCTCACGTTGATCGAGAAGACCAGGTCAAAATCGGCCTCGCTGAGTTGAGCCGGCGTGCGCCGCATCGGAATGCCCGCGTTGTTGACCAGCACGTCGACGCCGTCGACCTCGTTGAGGATGCGCCGTGCCAAGTCGGTGCCTGCTCCCGCGGGAGCGAGATCGGCCGTCAGTACGACCGGATCATGCAGCAATTCAGCAGCGACGCGTTCCAGATCCGCCGTGGTCCGACCCGTCAGCACCACCCGCGCCCCTGCGCCGTCCAACGCCCGCGCGCAGGCTTCACCGATGCCCCGGCTTGCCCCAGTGACTACCGCCACCTTGCCGTCCAGCCGCGCAATGGCTTGCCCGGGTGCGTACGAATCGCTGCTGTTCGTCATAGGCGGCAAAGTAGCGTTCGCCGCCTCAGCCGACAGATCTCGCAGCGGTCCGACGACATCTCCGTTTGCTGGGGCCTGGAGCCGCGCTCCTCGGATCAGCCGCGGTGCGAACCTTCGTCGAGCCTGTAGCCCTCAGCGGCGACCTGCTCGATGCCCTTGTCGACCGGGCTCGTGCGATGGGCGGGACCCGTTCCTGTCCCCCGAGCGACGTGCGAGGATTCCTTGATCGTCCGAGCGGCCTTCTCGAAGGGATGTGGTTGGCGCCGTGATTTCTTGCGAGATATGCCCGACAAGAACGAGCCGATTTCGGAACGGAAACGACTGATTCGATTCTGTTTTCGACCGCCCACGTCATTCCCTTTCCGCGTTAACAACCTCCACTGGCGAGCCTACATCGCCGGTTTTGCAGTCCTCCCGCGCGGCCCGGCTCAGGGGGTGTGTGCGGCGAGGAACGCGGCGAACTGATCCATCGCCTCAGTCCGCCCGCTGCCGTCCATCCAGTCCTCGATCAGCGTGGAATTGGGTGCAGCCTCATGGACGACCCGCGACGACGATTCGGGGTGATACAGGTCGCTGCCGAGCAGCACCAGCAGCGGCGTCTGGACGGTCGCGACGAAGTCGCGGTCCACGTTGAACAGGAAATTGTCGCCGTCGTACATGTTCGATCGGAACTGATCCCAGGCCGCGGCGTCGGCTTCGTGATGGTCGTCTCGGATTGCCTGCGCCCAATCGTCGAACATGTCGTAGAAGGCATGACGGTTCTCGTCGAGCCCGATGGTCTGGAACAGCGTGGCGCTCGCAACCCGCTCGCGCGCTGCCTGGATCAACCCCATGATGTACGGGCCGCCGATGCACATCCCCGCCAGGTGAAACTGCTCGCAGCCGAGATGGTCCATGAGCGCCAGCTGGTCGGCCGTGTAGGTGGCCCAGCCGTCGTCGGCCGAGATCGGCGCGGTGGAGCGGCCTGCATTGCGCTGGTCCATTGCGATCACCCGGTACCGGTCGGACAGCTGGGTGATCGGGTTCCAGGGGGTCTGCTCCCAGAACGACGCCGCCGAGCGCATGCCCCCTGGAGCGATCAGCAGCAGGGGGAAGCCCGAGCCGTAGTCGTCGTAGTGGATGTCCACGGAGCCACGTGTGAAGTTCGCCATGACGCCAGTCTGCCCCAACGATGCCTCTGCGGCCGAAGTGACCCGCAAGTGCGGCGCAGCGCTGCACTAACGTGCCGCGGCGATGATGCGGCTGACTACCTCCGACGGCGAGCACGCGGTGCTCCACGACCTCGGCGGGCATGGCCCGCCGCTGCTCATGACGCATGGCAACGGCCTCAATGCCGGCATGTGGGCCACCGTGGTTCCTCACTTGCAGGACACCTTTCGGTGCTGGGGGTTGGACTTTCGCGGCCACGGGGCCTCGCGGCCACAGCACGACGGGATGTCGGTCGAGCGGTCGCGTTTCGTCGAAGAAGTGCTCGGAGCAGTGAACGCCTTGGGCGGAGAGCCCATGCTGGCCGCTGGCCATTCGCTGGGCGCCGCCAGCCTGCTGCTGGCTGAGCTGAACCACCCGGGCACCTACCGAGGCTTGTACCTCTACGAGCCCGTGCTGGTGCCCGACGGTTTCCCCATGCCCGATTCCGATCATGAGCTCGTGGTGGCATCGAGACGGAGGCGCATCCGGTTCGCCACCGTCGACGAGGCGTACGAGCGCTTCGTTTCCAAGCCGCCCTTCTCACTCTGCGAGCCCGCCGCCGTCAGGGCCTATGTCGAGATCGGCACCTATCCCTCGGGCGATGACGCTGTGCGGCTGTCGTGCTCGGGTGACACTGAAGCCCGCATCTACGAGTCAGGCGAGCCCGTGGACTACAGCGCTTTCGGCGCCGTGACCTGCCCGACGGTCGTGGCTCGCGGTGATTCCCCCGCCATGTGGAACACCATTCCGCCGCAGGTCGCGCAGCCCATTGCCGAAGCCCTCGGCAACGGCCGCCTCGAGGCGTTCGCCGAGCTGAGCCACTTCGGCCCGATGGAGAACGGCGGACGAGTCGCCAAGGCCATCCGCGCTCACCTGGAGCCCCTCGCCGCCGCCTAACGACTCGAATCTCGAGTCGCAGATGCCTGAGCTGTGGAGGCGGCAGGAGACTCTGCGACGTTGCGACCAATTCCCTGGCGCGCGCACGGCGGAGTTGTCGATGTCCATGCTCAAGAAATGTGGCGCGGTGCCGATCTCTCGCCTGCTGGATCGCTGGTCGCAGAGGGTTCTGTCGCCTCCGCAGCGGGCTCCTCGGTAACTGTGACTCAGGCGGCGGCTGGGAGCGAGTCCGGGTCGAGGCTGTAGAGCTCGAGGACGTTGCTCCAGACCATCTGTTCCTTCTCGTCGTCTGGGACGCCCGAGAGAATCTCGTCGAGGATCGGCCGCGAGTTCGGCCAGATCGAATCGTGGTGGGGGTAGTCGTTGCCCCACAGCAGGTTGCTGACACCGATCGAGTGCCGCGTCGCAACGCCCTCCACGTCGTCCTCGAACGTGACCCAGAAGTTCCGGTCGAAGTACTCCGAGGGCTTCATCGTGAGCTCATCGGACACCTCCCACGGCGTGCGATACGCCGCGTGATCGAGGCGCTGCTTGAAGTGGCCGACCCAGCCGGTCTCGTACTCGGCGCACACGAAACGCAGATCCGGGAAACGCTCCACGACCCCGCCGCAGATGAGATCGATGATCGTGTTGGCGATGGTGGTGTGGGCCAGCGTGTAGCCCTTCAGGTGGCCGCCCGGCGTGCCCCAGTGCTCGGGCATGCCGCCCTCGAGGCTGGATCCGGTGAAGATGTGCATGGTGAGCGGCACGCCGAATTCCTGGGCTCGGGCCCAGAACGGATCGAAGTCGGGGTGGCAGTATGGCTTGGCGGGGTCGACGTGGGCGGGAATGGCGAAACCGCGCACGCCGAGCTGCGCTGAGCGGTCGATCTCGGCGATGGCCCGCTCCACGTCGGGCAGGGGCAGGCAGCCGACGCCGATGAGACGGTTGCGATCCACCGAGCAGTAGTCGAGCACCCAGTCGTTGTGGTTGCGGAATGCGGCGTCGCGCACTTCGTCGTCGGGGATCGCGAAGGTGAACATCGACAGGCTCGGGTACATGACCTCGCCGACGATGCCGTCTTGGGCCTGCTCGTCCAGCCGCGCGCTCGGATCCATCACGCCGGGGTTGAAGCCGTCGTAGCCCTGCTCGATGCGGGCGTGAGTGGCCGGGTCGGACAGGCTGGCCCCGGCGATGCCCAGCCGGCCGACGGGCACCGGGCGGATGCCGCCCGGGAGCACGAGCCAAGTGCCCGGCTTGTCGTTGTAGTCCTTGCTGATGAACGGTGCCCGATCGCCGAACCTGTCCGTCAGTCCCGCATAGATCTCGGCCGCCTCGACCACATGCGAGTCACACGAGTAGTACCGCATCGCTATCCCCTGCTTCGCTGCGAGCGCCCGTGCGCCCGGTTGTCTCAGTGCAGATGCACTGCGCGGCCAACAGTACCAGCGGCCTCGCGTGCACTCCCGAGGCACGACGCTTCCGCACAGGTCCTCTCGCTTTGGCAGTGCCCGTCTGCGCCTCTTGTGAAACAGTGTCGCCATGCGTGCTTTGGAAGTGCAGTCCCTCACAGGCCCAGCCGGCGTCGCCGTCGTCGACGCTCCTGAACCGGTTGCCGATGCAGACGGCGCATCGGTCATCGTCGACATCGTCTGCGGCGGCGTTTCGTTCCCCGATCTGCTCCAGAGCCAAGGCCTCTACCAGTACCGCCCCGACCCGCCGTTCAGGCCGGGCATCGAGGCCGCTGGCGTCGTTCGTTCGGCACCTGAAGACTCTGGATACGCGCCCGGCGACCGGGTGTGCGTGTGGTCGACCGAGTGCCTGGCAGAGGTCGTGGCCGCCAAGCCCCGTGACCTGTTCGCCTTGCCCAGCGAGCTCTCATTCGAAGAGGGGGCGGCGCTGGTCATGAACTACCAGACCGCCGTGTTCTGCATGATCGACCGGGCGGGTCTGCGCGAGGGCGAGTCGGTGCTGGTGCTCGGCGCCTCGGGCGGAGTAGGCACCTCGGGCATCCAGGTGGCGAAGGGGGTCGGCGCCGGGCCGGTGATCGGCTTGGTCTCCACCGAGGCAAAGGGTGAGATCGCCCGGACGGCAGGAGCCGATCACATCGTGCTCATCAGCGACACCTGGAAGGACGAGGTGCGCGAGCTCACCGGCGGTCGGGGCGTCGACATGACCTACGACCCGGTGGGCGGCGACCGCTTCCTCGACGGGATCCGGGCGCTGGCACGCTTCGGGCGGCTCGTCGTGGTCGGCTTCGCCGCAGGCGAGATCCCCACCGTGAAGGTGAACCGGCTGCTGCTGCGCAACGTGAGCCTGGTAGGGGCCGCCTGGGGCGAAGCCGTGGCGGCTGACCCGACGATCCCCGCCCGCATCCACGAGCGCCTGCTCGGCATGATCGCGTCGGGTGCGGTGAAGCCGCCCATCGGGCAGGTGCTGCCCTTCGAACAGAGCGCCGAGGCCTACCGGCTGCTCGACGAACGCGAAGCCGTCGGCAAGGTGCTCGTGCGGATGCGCCCCGACCCTTCGTAGCGCACGCGTCCGGTCGCTCAGCCGGCGGGAAAGTCGCGCGCGAGCAGGGCCATCGACACGGCCACGTAGGCCGCGTCCTCACCGACGTTGTGACCTCCCGCGCCCTCGCTGCGAGCCGTCGCCTGTTCAGTGTTCTCCACCGTGACCAAGCCCAAGCCGACCGGAATGCCCGTCTCCAGCTGAACCGCCATCACGCCATGCGCAGCGCCCTCGCTGACCAGCTCGTAGTGGGTCGTCTCCCCGCGGATCACGGCCCCGATCACAACGATCGCATTGACCTGCCCGCTGTGAGCGAGCACCTGTGCAGCGAAGGGGATCTCGAAGCATCCGGGCACCGTCACCTCGGCCGTCTCAGCGACGCCGAGCTCATGGAGGCCTCGCCGGGCACCGGCTGCCAACCGGTCCACGATCTCGGGGTTCCACGTCGCCCGCACGATGCCGACGCGCAGCCCCGCACCGGCACCCGCCGGCGGCCTTCCGCCACGCTGGTCGCCACTCGCCACGCCTGCACGGTAGCCCCGCAGCCTTCCGCGACGACGCGCCTACGCTGGGCCGATGGCAGGCGCACGCGCCCGGCTGGCAGCCGACATCGGCGGCACGTTCACCGACATTGCGTTGGAGGTCGATGGCGCAGGCGGCAGACCCGTCCTGCACACCGCCAAGGTGTTGACGACACCTGACGCGCCGGCCGACGCTGTGCTTGACGGCGTCGAGCGTGTGCTGAGCGAGGCAGGCGTTGCGCCCGCGGAGGTGGGCGTGTTCATCCACGGCACCACCCTCGCCACGAATGCACTTATCGAACGCCGGGGTGCACGCACGGCACTGCTGACCACGCAGGGCCTCCGCGATTCGGTTGAGATGGCCCACGAGAACCGGTTCGAGCAGTACGACCTGTACATGCGCCGGCCCGAGCCGCTGGTGCCTCGCAACCGTCGTATCGGCATACCCGAACGGATCGCCGCCGACGGCACGGTGCTGCTGCCACTGGATGAGCACGCGGTGCGGGCCGCGGCGGAATCATTGGCGGCCGACGGCGTGACCAGCGTCGCGGTCGGCTACCTGCACGCGTACCTCGATGCCCGTCATGAGGAACGCACCGCCGAGATCCTGGCGGAGTGCTGGCCCGAGGCGACCGTCACCATCTCCAGCGAGGTCTGCCCGGAGATCCGGGAATACGAACGCTTTTCCACCGCGTGCGCCAACGCCTACATCGCACCGCTCGTGAGGCAGTACCTGACCGATCTCGATGCACGGCTCGCAGCGCTGGGATTGGGCTGCGAGGTGTTCCTCATGACTTCCGGCGGCGGACTGGGAACGCTCGCTGAGGCGCTGCGCTTCCCGGTCCGCCTGATCGAGAGCGGGCCTGCCGGCGGCGCACTGCTCG
Source organism: Candidatus Poriferisodalis multihospitum (assembly GCF_028283155.1). NCBI lineage: Bacteria > Bacillati > Actinomycetota > Acidimicrobiia > Acidimicrobiales > Candidatus Poriferisodalaceae > Candidatus Poriferisodalis > Candidatus Poriferisodalis multihospitum. Next base: position 30,320 of record NZ_JAPYOK010000096.1, read on the forward strand.
CCTCGGGGATCGCCCGCGGCCTCGACTGCGAACGAGCCCTCAGCTTCGACATGGGCGGCACCACGGCGAAACTGTGCATCGTCGAAGGCGGTCATCCTCGCACGAGCCGCGAATTCGAGGTCGGTCGCGAGTACCGCTTCCTGGCCGGCAGCGGGCTCCCCCTGCGTCTGCCAGTGATCGAGATGGTCGAGATCGGCGCCGGTGGCGGCTCCATCGCCAGCCTCGACGCGCTCGGGCGCATCACCGTCGGTCCGGCCAGCGCGGGTTCCGAACCGGGTCCTGCGGCCTACGGGCGCGGCGGGATCGAGCCAACGGTGACCGACGCCGATGCCGTGCTGGGCAGGCTGGCGCCGGAACGGTTTGCCGGCGGCACGTCGACCTTCGACGTCGATGCCGCCGCCAAGGCCGTCGGGACTGCGCTGGCCGAGCCGGCGGGCCTGCAGACAGCGATCTCTGCCATAGGCATCTCCGAGGTCGTCGACGAGAACATGGCCAATGCCGGTCGTGTTCACGCTGCAGATCAAGGTTGCGACATCAGTCGGGGCACGCTCATCGCCTTCGGCGGTGCTGCGCCGCTGCACGCCGCACGGGTGGCCGCCAAGCTGGGCATTGACGACCTCGTGGTGCCTGCTGGAGCAGGCGTGGGTTCGGCCATCGGCTTTCTGGCGGCACCGGTGGCCCACGAGTCGGTGCGCACCCGCCATGCCCGCGTGAGCGAGCTGACAGCAGCCAACTTGGCAGCGCTGCTCAGCGAGATGGCCGCCGAGTCCAACGCGATCGTGCACGCTGCAGCGCCCGGTGCCGAGACGGCCACGCACGTGCGAGCCCTGATGCGGTATCGCGGCCAAGGCCATGAGATCACCGTCGACGTCGACGCTGCAGCTCTGCTCGCCGACGACATCGACAGCCCGAGCGATGCCGAGGTGCGCAGCCAGCTGCGCACTGCGTTCACGAAGGCCTACCAGCAGCTCTACACGCGCCACATCGGCAACCTCGAGATCGAGGTCCTGAGCTGGCTGCTGGAAATCCGTACCCCGCAGGCCCCCGCAGTTTCGCTGCATCCAGCCGTCGCCGGCGAACCGGTTACCACCGACGCGACGGCGCTCGTCACCGATACCGCTACCGGCCGGACCGTTTCCCATGCAGTTTTCGAGCGCGACATCCTCACCGAAGGCGCGTGGCTGGCAGGACCTGCGCTGATCACCGAGGACCAGACCACGACCCTGGTGCCTGCTGGAGCGGTGGCAACAGTCACGGCGGGTGGGCACTTGCGGCTCACCGGCGTCTCGGCGCCGCAAACGGCAGCCGCTTCCACTGCAGACCTCGACGCGGTGCGGCTGGGCGTGCAGTGGAACCGGCTGATCTCGGTGACCGAGGAACAGGCTCGGGCGCTTGTGCGTGCAGCCTTCAGCACTTCGACGCGGGAAGCCGGCGATCTGTCGGCGGGCATCTTCGACCCCCAGGGGCGGATGCTCGCCCAGTCGGTCACGGGCACGCCGGGCCATGTGAACTCCATGGCCTACTCGGTGCTGCATTTTCTGGATCGCTACCCGGCGTCGGAGATGCGCCCGGGCGACATCTTCCTCACCAACGACCCATGGAAGGGCACCGGCCACCTGTTCGACATCGTCGTGGTCACGCCGGCGTTCCTGCGCGGCGAACTGGTGGCGCTGTTCGCCTGCACGAGCCACGTGGTGGACATCGGCGGCGCCGGATTCACCACCGACTCGAAGGAGGTGTACCACGAGGGCCTGTACCTGCCGATACTGAAGTTCGCTACCGACGGCGTGTTCGACCCGAACGTGGTGGCGATCATCGAGGCCAACGTCCGCGACCCGGTGCAGGTCATCGGCGACATCCACTCGCTGGCTGCTTGCAACGAAACCGGTGCCGCGCGCCTCATTTCGATGATGGATGAGTACGCCATGACCGATTTGGATGAGCTGGCCAGCCACATCATCACGTCGTCGCATCGGGCCATGCTCGATGCGATCGGCGAGCTGCCGATTGGCACATGGCACTCGACAATGCGCGTCGACGGCATGGAGCAGCCCATCGACATCGTGTGCTCGCTGACCGTCGATGAGGACGGTATCGACGTGGACTTCTCCGGCACTGGGCCTCAGTCGAGCTGGGGCATCAACGTGCCGATGGCCTACACCGACGCCTACACGTCATTCGGCGTGCGCTGCATCATCGGCCCCGACATCCCAAACAACACGGGCTCGCTCGACGCCGTGCGGGTGCGAGCGCCCGAAGGCTGCATTCTCAATGCTCCCCACCCCGCAGCGGTGAACGTGCGTCACGTCATGGGCCAATTGCTCCCTGATGCCGTGTTCGGCTGCCTGAGCCAGGTCGTGCCCGAGCGGGTGCCAGCGGAGGGCACATCGTCGCTGTGGAACCTGCTCGGCACCGGCATGTGGGAGCCCGACACCGGGGTCGGCGCGACGAATCGCTCCCGCACGACGGTCGGGCAATCGGGCGACGAATCCGACCGACGCAAGCTGGAGCGGTACATCCTCATGAGCTTCCATTCGGGCGGAGCCGGCGCCCGCCCGCAGGCGGATGGGTTGTCGGCTACGGCCTTCCCGAGCGGAGTGCGCAACATGCCAGTGGAGGTGAACGAGATCGGCTCGCCGCTCGTGTTCTGGCGCAAGGAGTTCCGCCGCGATTCGGGCGGGCAGGGCATGTACCGGGGCGGCCTCGGCCAAGTGATCGAGCTGGAGAACCGCCAAGGACGTGATTTCTCGATCAGCGCCACCTACGAGCGGACTGTCTTTGCAGCAAGAGGTCGACATGGCGGCGGACCGGGAGCGCTGGGGCGGTTGTCGCTCGACGACGGCACCGACGTACGAGCCAAGGGCCGCTCGGTGATCCCCGGCGACCGTCGGCTGATCGTAGAATTCCCGGGCGGCGGCGGCTTCGGCGACCCCGCTGAGCGAGACCCCGAAGCCGTGACGCGCGACCTTCAGCTCGAATTCACTTCACCGGCGCCGCCTCCGGCGCAATAATCCCCCTGTGGCGGAGGCCAAGAGCGCCCCTGCCCACTCGACCCCACCCGAAGGCGCCCTCACATGAACGCATCAGCGGATACCGGTACGGCCACGAGATCCGACAGCAGCGATGAGGCGCGCCACCGCAGCGCCGCCGAGCTGGAAGCTGCGCTGCCCCACATTCGCCAGGCTCCCCGCAGCACCGGCATCATCCATCTCATCGTTCGCCGCCCTGCCGAAGATGCCCGCGAGGTGCTCGACGTTGCCGAGATCAACGATGCCGAGGGCGTTGCGGGCGACACGTGGAACCAGCGAGGCTCACCGTCGTCAGCCGATGGCGGACCGCACCCAGACGCTCAGATCACCATCATGAGCGCCCGTTCGGCGGCGGCGGTTATCGGGCCGGTCGAACGCTGGCCGCTCGCCGGCGACCAGATCTACGCAGACCTCGACATCAGCCATGCGACGCTGCCCGCCGGCGCCCAACTGAGGCTCGGTGATGCGATCCTGGAGGTCACGGCCAAACCGCACCGAGGCTGCGCCAAGTTCGCCGCCCGATTCGGCCGTGACGCTCTGCGGTTCGTGAACACCGGCGAGGGCCGCGACCTGCGCATGCGGGGCGTCAACTGCCGAGTCGTCCAGCCCGGAACCGTCCGCGCCGGCGACCCCATCACCCGCCTCTGAGCCTGATGTCACGCGGGCCAAGCCGCGCTGCGGGCTCAGGGCAGCGGGGCGGTGGCGGGGAGTTGTGAAGGGCGGCTGAAGACCTCTTCGAGCAGGGGGCGAAAATCCTCTGCCGTCAGGTTGGGGTATTTCGGGTCGAAGCAGTTCTGGTCGTAGTTCTCGCAGAAGTCCACGCAGGCGTCGTAGTGGGGCGACTCCTGATACTGCTCCCGGGCGTCTCGGTCGCCGCCGAGGTGGTGGAAGTAGTAGTAGCCCTGAAAGAGCCCGTGGTGGGCAATCACCCAGTGTCGCCGTTTCGCAATGCTCGGGTTGCCGATTGCAGGGAATGGTCGTAGCGGTCGATCGGGTAGCCCAGCGTGGGTCCCCGCAGGCATTGCAGGATGTCCAGCAGGTTGTCGACCAGTCCCGTTCGGACGTGCGCGTAGTGCTGGCTGTCCAAGAACGCGTAGTCCTCGGCCGTACCATGTTCCATTGCCGTCCAGGACACAATGCGGTCGGTGTCCTGACTGCTCATGGCAACCCGATCCGTCAGCCCTTCACCGGCGTGCGCCAGCCGAAGGGGTCGGGCGCAGCACCGACCTGGATGTCCACGAGTGCCTGGCGCAGCCGCATCGTGTTGCGGCCCGGCTGACCGTCGCCGACAGTGAGCGTTTTGCCCTCGTACAGGATCGTGCCGACCGGCGCCAGCACGGCGGCTGTCCCCGACAGGAAGGCCTCGCCTCGCTCGGCCCAGTCGACGAGCTCTTCTGGGTCGATCGACCGCTCCTCGACCTCGTAGCCCAGCGATGCGGCCAGCTCGATGACCGACGACCGCGTAACGCCATGCAGGAATGACTCGTCGAGGTGGCGGGTCACGACCCGCTCGTCATCGACAAGGAAGAAGTTCGACGCTCCGGTCTCGGTGATGTCGCCGCCGGTGGCAAACAGCATCTGATCGATCGCCTCGTTGCCGGCCATGGCATCCAGCGTCGGGGCGAGCGCCATCGCATAGTTCCCGCCGCACTTCACCATGCCGAACTGCGGGACGGTCCGGGGTATCTCGGTTTCCACCAGCAAGGTCAGGGGCCGAACCCCGCCCTTGAAGTAGTCGCCCACCGGACAGTTGACGACGTAGAGCAGCGCACTGCTCGTCGGACGGGCTGCGGCGCCGATGTCGGGCTCGGTACCGATCAGCGTCGGGCGGATGTACAGCGACCCCGGCGGATCCGGCACTTCGCCAGCGTTGGCCTCGACGGCGTCGATGGACATCTGATGCAGGACGTCGCCGTCGATGGCTGGCAGCCGGAGCCGTTCCGCGCTCGCGACCATGCGAGCGACGTGGCTGTCCAGCCGGAAAATCGCCAATGACCCGTCGACCTGGCGGTGTGCCTTCAGCCCTTCGAAGATGGCGCTGCCGTAGTGAAGAACATGGGCTGCCGGGCTGATCGAGAAGTCACCGAAAGGTTCTGCTACGCCGCGGTAGACGTACGGCCCGTCGTCGGCGCGCGCCGTCGTCATCCAGTCGCAGAAGATGGTCCCGAACGGGACCGTGAACGGGTCGGGCTTCTCAGTCACCGGCGCTCCATCTGAAGTGTCTCGGAGCCGCAGCAGCACCCGAGTCATGCGAATCGTATCGCCGGGCTCCACCCGCACCGGGGAGAATTCGGGGCCGAGCCGCTTGGCCCGGTCCGGTGCGGCCGTCGTTGCGTACGCTGCGGCCCATGACACAGAACGATCCGATGCAGTTGACCGAGTCGGTGCGCCTCGAGCGCCGCGACGATGTGGCGCTGCTTATCGTGAACAACCCGCCCGTCAATGCGCTGAGCTACCACGTGCGCCAGGGCCTCATCGACGGCATGGCGGCCGCCGAAGCCAGCGACGCCACCGCCATCGTGCTCATCTGCGACGGCCGGACGTTCATTGCAGGGGCCGACATCACCGAGTTCTCACAGCCGCCGAAGCCGCCCGGCCTCGTACCCGGCCAAGAGGCCATGGAGGACTGCAGCAAGCCGGTGGTAGCCGCCATCCACGGCACAGCGCTCGGCGGCGGATTGGAAGTGGCGCTGTGCGCGCACTTCCGGGTGGCTATCAACTCGGCGCAGTTCGGCCTGCCCGAGGTGAAGCTGGGTCTGCTGCCGGGCGGCGGCGGCACACAACGACTGCCGCGCATCACCGGCCCGCAGCGAGCGCTCGAGATCATGGTCAGCGGCGATCCCATCGGTGCCGCGGAGGCGCTGGACTGCGGCCTGATCAACGAGATCGTGGGCGACTCGCTCGCCGACCTCGAAGCCGGAGCGGTGGCGTTCGCCCGCCGAGCGGTGGCAGAGGGCATGCCTCGCCCGCGCATCCGCGATCGCAATGATCGCCTCGAAGGCTTCGGCGCCGAGCAGTTCGCCGCGTTCCGGGCCTCGATCGCTCGCCGCACGCGCGGTTTCGAGGCGGCCGACTGCATCGTCCGCTGCGTGGAAGCCGCAGTCGAGACCGGGTCCAGCGGCGACTTCGAGGCCGGGCTCGCCGCCGAGCAGCGCATCTTCGGCGAGCTCATGGGCAGCTCGCAGGCCAACGCTCAGCAGTACTACTTCTTCGCCGAGCGAGCCGCCCAGAAAGTGCCCGACGTACCCCGCGACACGCCGCAGGTCGACATCGGGCGTGTCGGCATCCTGGGCGCGGGAACGATGGGCGGCGGCATCGCCATGAACTTCGCCAACATCGGCATACCCGTCACTCTCGTGGAGCGCGACGAAGCCAGCCTCGAGCGGGGCCTCGGCGTGGTGCGGCGCAACTACGAGCGCACCGCAGCGCGCGGCGGCATCTCCTCTGATGACGTGCAAACCCGCATGGACCTGCTGCAGGGCTCCACCGACATGGGCGACTTCGCCGACTGCGACCTGATGATCGAGGCCGTTTTCGAGAACATGGACCTCAAGAAGGACGTGTTCGCTCAGCTCGACGGCATCTGCAAGCCGGGTGCGGTGCTGGCCACCAACACCTCGGCGCTGAACGTGAACGAGATCGCCTCGGCCACGTCGCGGCCTGAGGACGTCATCGGCATGCACTTCTTCTCCCCCGCCAACGTCATGCGGATGCTCGAAGTGGTACGGGGCGATGACACCTCGCACACTGCGATCGCCACTGCCATGTCGATCGGCAAGCGCATCGGCAAGACGCCGGTGCTGTGCGGCGTCTGCTACGGCTTCATCGGCAACCGGATGCTGTTCATGCGGGGCATCGAGGCCGAGAAGATGCTGCTGGAAGGCGCCACGCCGGCCCAGATCGACAAAGTCGTGTACGACTTCGGCTTCCCGATGGGACCGTTCGCCATGAGCGACTTGGCTGGGCTCGACGTCGGCTGGAACGAGGCCACGTCGTCGAGCTCGACAGTGCGCGAAGTGCTGTGCGAGTCGGGCCGCCGGGGCCAGAAGAACGGCCGCGGCTACTACACCTACGACCCCGACACCCGCGCCTCCACCCCTGATCCGGAGGTCGAGCAGATGATCCGCGACTTCGCTGCCGAGCGGGGCGCGGTGCTGCGGGATGTCGCCGACCAGGAGATCCTCGAACGCTGCCTGTACCCGATGGTCAACGAGGGCGCCAAGATCCTCGACGAGGGCATCGCGCTGCGGGGCAGCGACGTCGACGTCACCTGGATCAACGGCTACGGCTGGCCCATCTACACCGGCGGGCCGATGTACTGGGCCGATGAGATCGGGCTCGGCGAGGTGCTGGGCCGTATCCGCCACTACGACGAGACCCTGGGCGGCGACCACTGGACGCCGAGCCCGCTGCTGGAGCGGCTGGCGGCCGAGGGCGGCTCGCTGGCCCGCCACGAGAGCTGACATCAGAGACTGGCGGCCGGTATTCGCGGCCAGAATTGACGGCGAGGCTGCTGTGCTGAACCCAGAAGGGGGGAGAATCCAGTGCTGACGTTCGAGCCCATCCATCCTGACTTCGGCGCCGTGGTCACCGGCATCGACCTGTCGCAGCCGCTCGACGAGGCGGCGGTTGCTGACCTGCATGAGGCCGTGGACACCTACTCGCTGCTCCACTTCCCCGGCCAGCAGATGTCCGACGATGCACAGCTCGCACTCACCTGCAGCCTCGGCGAGCCCGAGCCGAACCATGTGGTGTTCGGCAAGACAGGCAAGGTCGAGTACTTCGGCACGATCGGCAACGTCATCGACGCCGACACCAAGCGGGACGAGTCACACCCGCTGACCCACAACCAGAAGGGCAACAACCTCTGGCACTCGGATTCGTCATTCCGGCTCGTGCCGTCGTATGTGTCGATCCTGTGCGCCTACGAGGTGCCCGGCGAAGGTGGCGAGACGCTGTACGCCAGCCAGCGCGCCGCCTACGCCCGGCTCAGCCCCGAACTGCAGGCCGAGATCGACGACCTCGTGGTGCTCCACGACTACGTGTTCAGCCGGACCAAGGTCGCCCCGGTGGATCCGAACCACGCTGCGTCGCTGCCGCCGATCCCTCAAAAGCTGGTGCGCACCAACCCGAACAACGGCCTCCGGAACTACTACGCCGGTTCGCACGCCCGGTCCATCGTCGGCTGGCACGGCATCGACAGCCGCCGGCTCATCGACGAGCTGAACGAGGCCGCTACCCGTCCCGAAGACGAGTACGCGCACCGTTGGAATCCCGGCGACACGGTCATCTACGACAATCGTTGCCTGCTGCACCGGGGCGCCGGCTACGACGCCGACCGCTGGCGCCGCTACATGCGCCAAACCCGCGTCCAAGGTGCCGGCCCCACCCTCGACGAGTAAGGCCGCTGCCCGACGCCGCAGCCAACTCAGCGAGCGGCTGCGGCTGCAATCGTTGCTTCGGGCACGCCGGCGGCGCGGGCGCCGCCGCAGATGCTCTCCCATGTCTCGGCAGGCAGTGTGATGCCGTTGGCCATGCGGTGCTGGCGCCGTTCGTGCTCGACGTCTCCGGGCAGTTTCACGGGCTGATCCGGATCGATCGCCGCTGCCTCGTAGAACCAGTCCAGATAGTCGGCCGCAATGCCGTTGTAGCCGTCGTCAGTCTCGCCGACTGCGGCATCCACCTGGGCCGGGTCAACGTAGACCGAGAGCATCCCGTTGGCGAAGCGAACCCGCCGGGGTCCTGCGGTACCGGTGCCGGTCAGCGCACCAGCCAGCAGCTCGCACATCACCGAGATGCCCGAGCCCTTGTGCTCGCCCATCGCCCGCAGCGCGCCGGGGCCGTCCATCGAGTTCGGCCGCTGACCCTCG
>NZ_JAPYOK010000097.1:0-88101 GCF_028283155.1 Candidatus Poriferisodalis multihospitum
GTTCGTAGGGGGCGGAGACGCCGCTGAAGTCGGGAATCTCGCCGGCCCGGGCCTTCACGTACAGGCCCTTGGGGTCGCGGGCTTCGCACACGTCGAGCGGCGTGTCGACGTGCACCTCAACGAAGGCGCCGTCGGGATGGATCGCACGCACCTGGTTGCGGTCGGCGACATAGGGCGAGATGAACGCTGTCAGCACGACGATGCCGGCGTCGCTGAACAGGCGGCATACCTCGCCGATGCGGCGGATGTTCTCGGTGCGGTCCTCCGGCGAGAAGCCCAGGTCACGGTTGAGCCCGAAGCGGATGTTGTCGCCGTCTAGCACGTAGGCGGCGACACCTCGTTCCAGCAGTGCTTCTTCCAAGGCGAACGCCAGGGTCGACTTGCCGCTGCCCGACAGGCCGGTGAACCACACCGTCATGGCGCGATGGCCGAAGTGCGCCTCGCGGTCGGCGCCGGTCACCCGCCCTTCAGCCCGCACGATGTTGCGCGACACAGGTTCGTTCACGGCGTGCTCGGTCCTCTCAGGAAGCCGCGCTCGGTGAGCATGCGCAGGATTGCCTCGACGCACTCGTCCACACTCTGGGCGGACGTGTCGACGCGCAGGTCGGCGTCGGTTGGCCGGTCATAGCGAGCCGATACGCCGGGGAAGCGTGGAATCTCGCCCTGATCGGCCATCGCGTACAGGCCGTGGGGATCACGCTCGCGGCACACCTCGATGGGCGTGTCCACGAACACCTCGACGTAGCGCTCCGCGCCCACGAGGCCACGGGCACGTTGTCGAACCACGCGATCGGGCGCCACCAGCGCGGCGATGGCGATCAGCCCTTGGCCGTTCGCCAGCCGTGCAACCTCGGACACCCGGCGCAGGTTCTCCGAGCGTTCCTGGGTGCTGAACCCCAGGTCACGGGAGATTCCCATGCGGACGTTCTCACCGTCAAGGCGGATCGACACCTTGCCCCGATCGAACAGCTCTCGCTCCAGCGCCGTGGCCAGGGTGGACTTGCCGGCCGCAGTGAGCCCGGTCAGCAGGATGGTGCACGGCTGCTGGCCGAAGCGGATGGCCCGTTCCGCATCGCTGATCTCCGAACGCTGACGAACGAGCGCCGCATCGGGCGTGCGGCCCCACGCCGAGGCCGCCCCGATGATCATGCCCGCGGCCACCGTTGCGTTGGTGAGCCGTTCGACGAGCACGAATGAACCCGTCGCTCGGTTGGCGTTGTACGGATCGAACGCGAGCTCCCGGTCGGACGTGATGACGCAGTGCCCGATGTCATTGAGCCCGAGGCCCGGTGCCTGTTCATGTGCGCCGGAATCGATGTCGATCCGATGCCGGATGCTGCGAATCGTGCAGTTCGACACAGCGTTGGCGGCCTGGAGCAGGTAGGAGCTGCCGGGCTCGGCGCCGGCCTCGGCCATCCACACCACCATGGCGTCGAGGTCGTGTGCTCGCTGCGGTTCGCCTCCCGGCGTCACCAGCAGATCGCCCCGGCTGATGTCGATGTCGTCGGCGAGCGTCACCGTTACCGCCCGCCCCGGCCCGGCGAGATCGAGGTCGCCGTCGAAGGTTGCGATCCGTTCCACGGCCGAACTGAGTCCCGATGGCAGCGCCACGACTTCATCACCCGGCCGGAGCGTTCCCGAGGCGATGGTGCCGGCGTACCCGCGGAAGTCCGCATCGGGGCGAGACACCAACTGCACCGGCATGCGGAAGTGCACGGTGTCGATCCCGCTGTCAATGCTGACCGTTTCGAGGTGTTCCAGCAGCGGCGGCCCGTCGAACCAACCCAGGTTGTCGCTGGCGTTGACGACATTGTCGCCCAGCAGCGCCGACATCGGCAGGAAGTACGGCTCGCCGAACCCGAGCGCCTTGGCGAAAGAGCGGTAGCTCTCGCAGATCTCGGTGAACCGATCCTGCGACCAGCCGATGAGGTCCATCTTGTTGACCGCGACCACGACCCGGCGGATGCCCAACAGGCTGGCGATGTGGCTGTGGCGCTTGGTCTGGGGCAGCACACCGTGGCGGGCATCGATCAGGATGACCGCGAGGTCGCAGGTCGAGGCGCCGGTCGCCATGTTGCGCGTGTACTGGGGGTGCCCGGGGGTGTCGGCGATGATGAACGTGCGCCGATCCGTGGAGAAGTAGCGGTACGCCACGTCGATGGTGATGCCCTGCTCGCGCTCGGCGCGCAGGCCGTCCATCAGCAGCGCCAGGTCGACTTGGTCGCCCGCTGAGCCGTGGGTCGCCGAGTCTGCCGCCAAGCCGGCCAGTACATCCTCGTAGATCAGCTGCGAGTCATGCAGCAGCCGGCCGATCAGCGTCGACTTCCCGTCGTCGACGCTGCCGCACGTCAGCAGGCGCAGCAGATCCATCAGAAGTACCCCTCGCGCTTCTTCTGTTCCATGGAGCCCGACTGGTCGAAGTCGATCACGCGGCCTTCCCGCTCCGACCGGGTGGCCACCAGCATCTCGCCGATGATCTCGGGCAGCGTGGTGGCCGTCGATTCGATCGCCCCCGACAGCGGGTAGCAGCCCAGCGTGCGGAACCGGACCAGCCGCTGCTCGACCGTTTCGCCCTCGTCGAACACGAACCGGTCGTCGTCCACCATGATCAGCACGCCGTCGCGCTCCACCACCGGCCGCTCGGCGGCGAAGTACAGCGGCACGATGGGGATCTCCTCGAGGTGGATGTACTGCCACACGTCGAGCTCGGTCCAGTTGCTCATGGGGAACACCCGGATGGACTCGCCCTTGTTGACCCGCCCGTTGTAGAGACTCCACAGCTCGGGCCGCTGGTTCTTCGGGTCCCAGCGATGATGCGCGTCACGGAAGCTGAACACCCGCTCCTTGGCCCGCGACTTCTCCTCGTCGCGCCGGGCACCCCCGAATGCCGCGTCGAACCCGCCCGCGTCCAGCGCCTGCCGGAGCGCCTGGGTCTTCATGATGTCGGTGTAGTTCTTCGAGCCGTGGTCGAACGGGTTGATGCCCTGGGCGACGCCGTCGGCATTGGTGTGGACGATCAGCTCGAACCCGATCTCGGCGGCCATGCGCTGGCGGAAAGCGATCATCTCCCGGAACTTCCAGGTCGTGTCCACGTGCAGCAGCGGGAACGGGATCTTGCCGGGGAAGAACGCCTTGCGGGCCAGATGCAGCAGCACCGAGGAGTCCTTGCCGATCGAGTACAGCATGACGGGCCGCTCGCACTGGGCGACTACCTCGCGCATGATGTGGATGGCCTCAGCCTCCAGTTGCTCGAGATGGGTCAGCCGCAGCTCGGCCGGCAAGGTTGCGCTCATCGGATACCTCGCGACTCCTCGACGAGCACTTGGCTAGCGTCCCACAGCTTGGTGCCATTCGCCGGGTCCGATGCGCGTTCGGACACCTGCTTGCGGTGCATCAGGTGCAGGTAGAGGCCGGTGCAGCTGCCGGCCTCGGGAGCGCAGCAGAGGTAGATGACCGGATCGATGGCGTCCGCAGGCGACCGGAACAGCCGCCGCAGCACGGGATCGACGATCGGCTTCAGCATCGGCGGAGCCTCACGGGCGATGTTCGTCGCCACGCCGCCCGGGCACAGCGAGTGCACGGCGACCTCGACGCCGTCGCCGGGGTTGAGGCGGCGCGACAGCTCGGTGGCGTAGGTGCAGAGCGCGAGCTTGCTCAGGCCGTAGTGCCTCATGGCGTCCTTCATGCCATAGGGCGTGAAGGCGTCGAGACGCTCGATGTCGAGGTCGGCGCTGGAGCGGTGCGCTTCTGATGAGACGAACACGATCCTCGGGGTCTCGCTGTCGGACTGCGACGGATCGATCACGCCGTCGGCCAGCCAGCGGTCGATCATGACGCGGTTGGCCAGAAAATGGACAGCGAGCATGGTGTCGTAGCCCTGCGGGGACTGCCTCGCTGTTGGGGTCATGAGTCCGGCGTTCAAGAGAGCGATGTCGATGCGCACGCCCCGGTCACGCAGCTCGTCGCAGCAGCGATGAACGGAGCGAAGATCGGCGAGGTCCACCTCGACCAGCTCCACGCTCTCGCTGCCGGACTCCCGTTTGATCTCGTCGCAGATCGTGTCGCGGCCCGGGCGGCACGCCAGGATCATGCTGCCGCCGCGCCGGGCGAGCTCGACAGCGGCAGCTCGGCCCAGCCCGCTATTGGCACCGGTCACCAGGCACGTCTTGCCGTCGATCCAAACGTCGTCGGGGACCGGTTCGACATCGGGGGCCTTCGGGTTGCGCAGGTCGCGGACGGCGGTCACCAAGGCTCCGACGAAGCCGCTGTCGCCGAGCCCGCGTCCCGGCTGCACCGCATCGGCGGGTTGCTCGGCGGAGCGGCCCTGGTCGCTCTCAATGGGGATTGCGTAGGCCTCGCGGTAGGCCGCGAACGCCTCGTCGACCATGTCGTCGGTCAAGCCGAAGTCCCCCAGCCGGTAGTCGTGCCTGCCGAAGCGGTTCTTCGGGTTCGCCTCCAGGTACTGCGTGGCCGCCCCCGATGCGCGTTCGTCGAAGGGGATTCCTGCGTGCTCGCAGATGCGCCGGACCTCGGCGACCGGGTCGGCCATGAGGTCGTAGTACGACACGTCGACGAACTGATCGGCCGGTGACTCGGCTCGAACTGCCGTCGCCCGCTCCACCATCCGGTGTGTCTTGGCACTCCAGTGGCGACCGATCTCGACCGGATCGACCTGATCGCTGAACATGCCGCGGCCGTGGGCGACCATGCTGCAGAACGAGGCGAGCGCGATGCGCGGATCTCGATGGGTCTGCACAACGGTCGCGCCCTTGAACACGCGCAGGAGCACGTCGAGATGCTCGAGGTGATGCGGGGTCTTAAGCACCCAAGTGCGGCCGGGCCGCTGCCACGACAGCACCTGCAGTACCCGCCGGAGATACTCGTACGCCGGGGTGTGGTCCTGGGCTTCCAGCCAGCGGGCGTAGGTCGGCACGTGCATTGTCGCCTCGGCCGACTGGCTCATGAAGCTCAGGTCCAGCAGCAGGACGTCTTCCTCGGGTTCGTCATGGCTGATCGGGTGGATGGCCATGAACTCCGGCGCCAGGTACGAGATCGACTTCTGAGCGAGCACCGCCTGCCGCTTGCGTGCCCGTTCGGCGCGGTCGCTGTCTGGGGCGCCCGGCACCGGCATCAGGGCCTCGGCGCCGGAGAGGCCGCGGAAGTCCGGATGGGAGATCAGCAGCCGATGCAGCAGGGTGGTGCCGGTGCGCTGCAGGCCGGTGATCACGATGACCGTGCCAAGGTCGATGTCGGCGATCTCGGGATGCCGTCGCAGCAGCTCTGAGATCCGGAGCCGCTGCACCAGCGCCCCGGTGAGGCGGGACCGCTGGATCAGGCGGCCGGTCGTGTTCAGGCGGGCTTCGGCCTTGATCGAGGTGACCAGCACCTCCAAGGCCTCCGCGTGACCGTCGTCACCGAAGTCGCTGAAACCGGTCTTGCGTCGTGCAGTGTCGCGCAGTGCCTCGGCATCCAGCCGGTCAGACAGCCCGAGGTTCGCGCCCGCCTTGCCGAGCCGGTTGAGGAGCCTGACTGGGGCGGGGCGGAAGGGATGCTCGTAGTCGGTGGAGGTCACCGTGCCCCTCCAGTGCCCGCGGGATCAGCCACGGTGCAGTTCCGCAAGGCTGGCGTGCTTGACCACCCGGCAGCTCGGCTGGGGGTGCTCGGCGGCACGCACCCAGCGGAAGCACATCGTTCCCGAAGTGTGGCCCGCGGTGTCGATCCAGTTCGGCAGGCCGGGATCGGCGTGGGCCACCACTATTCGCACAGAGCCGTCGGCCTCGTAGCCGGCGAGGTGATTGTTGGTGTGGATGGTGTAGTGGCGGTAGTCCAGCGACTCCATCCAGTAGTTGTTGAGCTGGAAGTTCCAGAGCTCGCAGTCGGGCGGCGTGGCCTCGATTACCAGCGCTTCATCAGGCTCGAGCGCCCAGTGGCTGTGGTAATAGGCGATGTTGGGGTCGCCGCCGGCCGCGAGCGACACGTCCGGGTCGAACCGGGGCAGCTCGTTGGTGTGCTTCTGGAAGTCCCGCGCCCACTTCGCGAACAGCAACGGAGCTCCCATCACCAGCGAGCCGGCATTGCGGAGCCCGTCATCGAGCGCCTTCGCCGTCAGATGGGACGCACGAGCCTCGGCGGGGGCGCAGTTGATGCGCTCGATGGTGAGCTCGGCGGGAGTCTCGGCGTTGCGGTCGCCGTAGGTCTGGCGCACCACGAGCACGCCTGTCTCCGCAGTCATCGGCAGCCAGTTGCCCTCGTGCGGGGTGCTGCTGAGCACCAATTCGAAGTGCCCGTCCGCGTCGATGTCGATGTCGTCGGACTCGAGGTAGCTGGTGGGGGGCAGACCGCCGCCTTGGCCGTAGTGGCCGGCCTGGGTGCCGAAGCTCAGGTAGGCGATGTCGTTGCGGCGGCCGGTGATCCTGTACTCGTAGTTCCCGTCCAGCCTGGCCGTCAGGTAGAAGTTGTCGGGGTTGTCTGCGCCCATCTTGGTGGTCTCGCCGACTACACGGTGCAGCACCGGCGCCTTCGGGTCGGCGTGCTCGACGAAGGCCATGAGACCTGCTCGGGCGATGCGGCTCAGGTACCGGTAGCCCTCGGCTTGGTCGAACGCATTCCGCGGCGTTCCGGGGAATTGCAGCGCAGCCCCCGCCGCCTTGAGCGAATCGCAGAACTCGTTCCACGACTGCCCGCTCGTGATCCGCTGTTCAGCCACGTCGTCGGGCGACGTGCCCCGGAGCTTCCACACCCACCCAGAGATGCCCCGAATCCCCGCGAGCAGACCGATGACGAACCTTCGCATGGCGTACGTCTACTGACTGGAGCGGGCCGACGGCAACGCTCAGCGGTTCTACTGCGGCGCCGGCCGGAGCCGGTGGGCTGCCATGGCGTCGTAGAGCGGCAGGCTGCGTTCGTACATCTCATTCAGGCGCGGCGTCTCGGCGAGCGGCGGGTACTCGGTGCGCGGCGGCGCAATGCCGGTGCTTCGGCGCAGGTTGTCGTGCCACGGGCCCGTGCCCTCGCCGTACCAGCTCACCTCGGTGCGTTCGCCCGATTCCCACGACAGCGCCTCGGCAATGAACTCGATACCCACTGCTGCGCAGAATGCCCGGATAGTTCCGTCGGGATCGCCGGTCAGGTCGGCGGCGTCGATGACCGGCGGGGGAGCACCGCTACGGTCGGCGATCTGGCCGAATAGCCGGTGCAGCGACTCGAACCCGACCTCTTCCCACGTGCAGTCGGGCCAGTGATGACCTAGGCCTTGGATCACCCGTTTCGGCTCGCGGATCAGGAACGTGTTGGTCATCGCTGCGAGCTTGGCCTCGTCGAGATCGTGCTCGACCGAATAGGCGAAGTCCTTGATGAACACGTTGCCCTGCCCGGCCAGCGCGGTGATCTCACTCCAGAACGCGGTGTAGGTGTGACCCGGTCGCGCCGAGACGTGCGCGTCTCGCTGCGATCGGCGGTCCTCGCCGTAGTAGTAGAGCTCGTTCCAGGGCTCGTGGAAGCACTCGAAATCGCCTCGCTGGCGCATCATCCATTCGAATGCGGTGGACACCGAGCGGGGCGTGGCCCACAGCGTCAGGAACATCGAGACCGGTGAGTCAGCACGGCCGCGCCTTCGGGTGTTCCATCGTGCCAGGCACCGATCATCTCATCGAGCGGCGACTCGTAGCCGCCGTAGTTGCATTCGATGAACCGGTGATGGATCTGGTGGTGGAAGTCGCCCAGCTCGAACCTGGCCTGAGGACCGGTCCGAGGGCCCAGCAGCAGGGCGTCGTAGCCGGTGTGGGACAGGGGCGCCCCGAGGCCGTGGTGCATCATCATGAAATACAGGTGCAGCGGGTGCGACGGCAGCAGGAACAGCAGCACCACGTCGGAGAACAGCACGAGATGCTCGGCGGGGTGCATCGACAGCCCCGACCACGGACCGACGTTGGTGTTGCGGTGGTGCCATGAGTGGACGTGACGGTAGGCGGGGCCGACGTGCAGCAGCCGGTGATGGGCTGAGAAGTACATAATCGACCACCAGGGGATGATCACCAGGAACGCCACGAACCAGACGGGGTTGGCGTCAAAGGAGATGAGGCGTGCGTGCCCGTTGGCGTACGCCCACAGGATCAGCGACTCGAACCCCGTCCAGATGACTATGGCCGGCACCAGTGTGAGGAACATGTTCTCGCGCACTTGATTCCCGAACAGGAACACCCGTCGGTTCCGGCCGAACGGCCGGGCGTCATAGCGCAGGCCGGCGCCCTGTCGCCGCAGGACGTAGAACCAGACATGGAGTCCGCCGGCGACGAGCGTCACCAAGACCAGATTGCGCAGCCAGATCTCGAGGATCCAGCCGAAGGCGAAGCTCTTCGTGCGCTCTGGCGACGGCATGAACCACGCCCAGACCCCGAGCGCCACCCCCAGCATGAAGACGCGCGACCGCAACGGCAGCCATGTGCGTCCGAGATGTCTCGCGATGGCGACTGGCCGGAGCGGCCAGTGCAGGAACGGCGCTGAGCGCAAGGGCAGTTCTGGTGTGTAGTTCCACATCATGCGACCAATCGCCAGTATTGGACAGATGTCCAAACCAGTCAAGGATGCCGTCCGAATCCGTGTGGTGTGTCATACGAAATAGAGTTGAATGTATGACGATGATGATGCTGAGCTTTCGAGCCGATGAGGAAGACGTTGAAGGAATCCGGCAATGGTCTGAGCGCCTCGGCATCGAGCGCTCCGAGTTGATGCGCGACGCGCTGCGCCGCCAACTCGCCCGGCTCGCCGCCGTGCACGAGGCTGTGCTGTATGAAGCCGATCCGGTGACCGAAGACGAGATGTCGCTTGCCGCAGTTGCCGACTGGGGACCAGCCGAAGACTGGTCGGATTGGCTCGATGCAACGCGGTGAGGTCTGGTTCGCCCGCGCACCTGACGGCGACAGGCCGGTCCTCGTACTCACCCGTGACCCGGTAGCCGACCGGATCGATGCCGTCGTCGTCGCAGTGCTGACCAGGACACGGCGTGGACTGGTCTCCGAGCTTGAGCTCACCGCCTCTGAGGACGGAGTGCCGACTGATTGCGTCGTCAACTTCGACAACATTCACACCATCGAGCGCAGTCGCTTCCGACGGTTCGTCACCAAGCTCAGCACGGGCCGCATAGAACAGGCGTGTCGCCGACTGCAAGACGCCACCGGCTGCTAGCCGGTCAGTCGCCGAGGGCGAGAGATATGCAGTGTTCGATGCAGCGGTTCAGCTCGTCATGGTTCTGCGAGATGACCCACCTCAGCCACATGCCGTTCTCGGTGATCATGACGTCTGCGGCCCGGCGATCGGCGTCGGCCGGGCTCATCGACGGGCGAGCCTGGGCAATCAGTGAGCTGAGGCGTTCGAGGTAGTTCTGGTGCAGCGCCTCGTTGATCGCCGCGATGTCGGGGCGTGATGGCGCAGCGGCCCACAGTGTCAGTCGCAGCGGCAGGAAGTCGGAGTCCATGATCTCGGGGGAGAAGGCCGCCCGGATGAATGCGGTCACCCGGGCTTCGGGGTCGTCGGCATCGCTCACGGCGAACAGCGACACCTCGACCATGCGTTCGACCAGGAGTCCGAACGCGCCGTTGACGAGGTCGTCTTTGTCGTCGAAGTGGTACTGGATGGAGCCGAGGGCTGCGTTCGCCTCGTCGGCTACCCCGCGCATGGTCAATCCCTCGAGCCCGCTGCGGGCCATCACCGCCAGAGCAGCCTCGAGCAGCTGCTGACGGGTCTGTGAGCCGGGCACCCGAGCGAGTGTATGTTCGGCTCCGAGATGGCTGGCAAGCGATGACCGAGCGGCGCATCTTCAGTTGGGATGAGCTCGGCACCACCCGCTGGGAAGCGGATCAGGTCGAAGCGCAGATCCTGACCGGCGAGCACATGCACATGATCCGGGCCACCTACGACCCGGGTGCGACCTACGAGATGCACAGCCATCCCCACGAGCAGTTCAGCCTGCTGCTGTCAGGCCGCATGCTGTTGACGGTGGGCGAGGAGACCCGCGAGATCGGGCCGGGCGATGGGTGGTACGCGCCGGGCGGCGTGCCCCACGGCGGCGAAGTCCTCGGCGACGAGCCGGCCGTTTTCATCGACGTCTATTCGCCGGCAACCACTTGGATCCTGGACGTATTCGCGCAAGGCCGTCCAGTGGAGAGAGATTCTGCGAAGCTGGGGTGATGGGCGAGCCCACAGCGCCGCAGGCCCAGCCGGTGGAGGGACGCAGCTTCCCGACCACGGCGCGCGGCGCGAGGCCGACGTTCTTCGATGACGACGGTGCGACCGATGCGGTCCTTGCGATTGTGACGGCACTGGCGGCTGAGGTTTGGGCGCTGCGTGAGCGGCAGTCCACGCTGGAAGCGGTGCTGGCGCGCGCCGGCATCGATGCCGCCGCTGCGATCGAGTCGTACCGGCCCGATGCCGACGAGACGGCCGCCCGTGCTGCGGACGCAGCAGCATTTGCCGGGCGCGTGTACCGCGTGTTCGAGGAGATGCGCGAGGAGGCGCTGGCCGGCGACACCGAGGACCGCTATCTCGGGGTCGTTGATCGGGCCTTCGCAGAGCTCTAGAGGGGAAACAGCCAGATGAGCCAGCAAACACATCCGCTCCTGCCCGCCGAGACCCACGACGAGACCGCCCGGGAGAGCTTCGTCCAGGCGCTGAAGTCGCACATCGCAACCCGGGTCAGCCCGGGCGTGCGAGAGATCTACGACCGGCGGGTCCGCGGACAGTGGGTTGACGAGCACGGCGCCGAGCCCGCCGACCGTCACGAAGTCCGCGAAGCGCTCAGCTCCGACACCTACTACCGGCTGTGGAGCTCGGTACGCCGATCCAGCCAGCATCTGCTGTGGAGCTCGGTCAGCGACGCCATCGCTCGCCAAGCCCCCGAGCTTGCCGAGCGTGCCCGCGCAGCCGATGCGGGGCTCGGGTCGCTGCGCCTCGATCGCGATCTGGAGATCCCCTGGTACAACGCCGAGGTCGACATCCACGCCATGCCAGGCGGCTACCGGGGCGAGTACATGGACGACGACGTGTCGGTGGGGGCGCTGTTCGACCGCGGCGTCTACGTGTACGCGATGGGCCAGATGGGCGCACTCAACGACGACTACGGGCAGTCCGTCTGCCAGAACTTCCTGGCAGTCTCGTACCCCGAGTTCTCACCCCGCCGGATTCTCGACATGGGCTGCACCTCCGGCAATTCCACGCTGCCTTATGTGGATGCGTTTCCCGAGGCCGAGGTCCACGCCATCGACCTGGGCGCACCGGTGCTGCGGTACGCCCATGCGAGGGCCGAATCGCTCGGCCGGGCAGTGCACTTCTCCCAGCAGAACGCTGAGTGCACCGACTTTCCCGACGGTCACTTCGATCTGATCGTTTCGCACATCGTGATCCACGAGATGTCGCCGGCGGCGCTGCGCAGGGCGCTGGCCGAATGCCGACGCCTGCTGGCACCGGGCGGGCTCATGGTGCACGCCGACTTCGCCGGGTACGCCGGCGTCGACCCGGTCACCCAGGCGATGATCGACTGGGACACCTACTACAACCATGAGCCCTTCTGGGGCCCGATGCGAGACATGGACCTCGTGGCCGAGTCGGTCAGTGCCGGCTTCGACGACGGCGCCGTCGAGCTCACATCGGTGCCGACGGGGCGGATGCTGCAGACGGGCAAGCAGCAGAAGACGGGACAGCTCACGCTGCTCGTCGGTCGGGCCTGATCTGCTCGTTCCGAGGCCGTGCGGTCCGTCCGCTCTGTCTGTGCCGCTGACGTAGTTGACTGATGGAGCCGACGACAGGAGGGTGACCTGATGGAGGTCGTCAACGAAGTCTTGCCCACGAGCCCCGAGCGCATCGACGAGATGATGCAGCCCGGGCCCGACGGGCCGATCTACATGGTCAACCTGCTGAAGTTCAAGGACAAGGCCGAGTACGAAGACGGCCGCGAGACCGATCTGACCGGGTTCGAGGCGTACCAGCTCTACGGCCGTGCGGTGTCGCGGATCATCCAGGACTACGGCGGCGAGATCCAGTTCGCAGCGGACGTGACGTTCCTGTCGCTCGGCCAGGTCGAGGAGCTCTGGGACGAGATCGCCATCGCCAAGTACCCCAACCGGGGGGCGCTGCTGGCGATGTCGTCGTCGCAGGAGTGGCAGGAGGCGGCTGTGCACCGCACGGCCGGGCTCGCCGGTCAGCTCAACATCGAGACGGTCGCCCAGTTCGTCCGGCAGTGACTGACGGCTCAGCTGTGTTGAGCACGCGGCTCAGTGGTAGACGATGACGGTGCGGCCCTCGGTGCCGCTGAGCATGGCGTCGAGGGCCTGCTGCACGTCGTCGACGCGAACCCGCTTGGAGATGAGGCGGTCGACGGGCAGCCGGCCGGCGAGGTAGGCCGCGCACAGATCCTCGATGGCCTGGCCGGCGTCGGTGGCGGCGAAGTAGCTGCCTTTGACCGACTTGTGGCCCCGTGTCAGCTCGGCGCAGTTGAACGGCGTCGTCTCGGCGGTGCCCCCGATGCCGACGAGGACGAGGACACCGCCGGGTCTCACCCCGTCGATCCACGACTGCTGCAGACCGGGGTTGCCGATGGCTTCGAACACGACATCGGCGCCGCGACCGCCGGTCAGCTCTCGCACCGCTTCGATGGCGCTGCCGTCGCTCACGACGAAATTCGTCGCGCCGAGCGCTAGCGCCAAGCCGCGCTTGGCGGGCTCCCGGTCCACGGCGATGATCCGCTCGGCACCGGCCATCGCGGCTCCCATGATCACGCTCAGCCCGACGCCGCCCGCTCCCACGACCGCAACCCGGTCGCCGGGGCCGACGTTGCCCTGGTGGAAGGCCGCACCCACGCCGGTGGATACAGCGCAGCCGATCAGCGCAGCGACCTCGAACGGCACCGCGGGGTCGAGCACCGAGCAGCACACTTGGGGCACGACCATGTGATCGGCCCAGGTCGAGATGCCTGAGTAGTGATGGATCATCTGGTTGCCGCGTGACAGCCGGCTCGTGCCGTCCAACAGGAACCCGGCCCACAGCGGCCCGACGACCTCGCGGCACAGGTGATGCTGGCCGCGTTCGCAGTAGAAGCAGGCCTTGCAGCTCGGGATCCAGTTGAGCGCCACCCGGTCGCCGACCTGCACCTGGGTGACGTCGGGCCCGAGCGCAACGACCTCGCCTGCGCCCTCGTGTCCCAGCACGCACGGCAGGTCGCCGGGGTGACGGCCGGTGACGACGTGCTGGTCGCTGTGGCAGACACCTGATGCCGCCATCTTCACCAGCACCTCGCCGGCTCGGGGCTCGTCGAGGTCCAGCGTGTCGACGCTCACCGGCCCGCCGACGCTGTTGAGCACGACTGCAGTGATCTTCATTGCCCGTCCTTCTTGGCGGGGTTCCCTTCGGCTGGAAGGTTCAATCGGGAAGGTCAGGTACGGTCGTGCAGATGAGGATCGGAGAGATGGGAGATCGCTGCGGGGTGAGCACGAAGACGATTCGATACTACGAGTCGATCGGATTGCTGGATGAACCCGAGCGGACTGCGAGCGGCTATCGCGCCTATGCCGCCGACGCGGTCGAGCGGCTGCGATTCATCCGGGACGCGCAGGCCACGGGCCTGACCCTGGCCGAGATCTCGTCGGTGCTCGAGCTCAAGAGCGCGGGCGAGCGGTCATGCGCGCACACCACGGCGCTGATCGAGGCCCACGTGGATGCCATCGATGTCCAGATCTCCCAGCTTCGCTCCGCTCGCACGGAGC
Source organism: Candidatus Poriferisodalis multihospitum (assembly GCF_028283155.1). Taxonomy (NCBI): domain Bacteria; kingdom Bacillati; phylum Actinomycetota; class Acidimicrobiia; order Acidimicrobiales; family Candidatus Poriferisodalaceae; genus Candidatus Poriferisodalis; species Candidatus Poriferisodalis multihospitum. The sequence goes on from NZ_JAPYOK010000097.1 coordinate 13,752, forward strand.
TGGCCGCACTGCTGAGGCGATCCCAGGGGCTCGACCCGGCGTCGTGCACCGACCCCAACCGCTGCCAGGTGATCAGCCGAGCCCGCTAAACCACTTGACTTTCCAGTTGACTGGAATCTTTAGAGTGCGAATGTGACCACGGGCACCGCCCGCGCCGAGATGGCGATCGACGGGATGACCTGTGCTGCCTGCGCCAGCCGGATCCAGAACCGGCTCGATGGGTTGGATGCTGTGGCGGCGGCGCAGGTGAACTTCGCCACGGGGCGGGCCACGATCACGCACGACGGATCGCTCGACGAGTCGTTGGTCGCGACCGAGATCGCAGCGCTGGGCTACTCGGTCATCGCTGCCGGCGACAGCGAGGCGGCCGAGAAGCGGCGCCAATCGGACCTGCTGGCCCGGTTGGTCATCGGTGCGGTGCTGACGGTGCCGTCGCTGCTGATCTCGATGATGCCGGCGCTGCAGTTCGACGGATGGGAATGGTTGGTCGCCGTGTTGGCGGCCGTCGTGATCGTGGGATCTGGATGGCCGTTTCATCGAGCGGCGGCGTTGAACCTGAGCCATGGCGCCACCACGATGGACACGCTCGTGTCGATGGGATCGCTGTCGGCGCTGGCGTGGTCGCTGGCGGTGTCCGTCGCCGACATCGGCGACGGCCATGTGTACTTCGAAACCGGCGCAGTGATCGTCACGCTGATCTTGCTGGGCAAATGGCTGGAGCTTCGGGCTAAGCGCCGTTCCGGTGACGCCATCCGGGCGCTCGCCGACTTGGGCGTGCGGACGGCCCGACTGGTCGATGGCCGCGAAATTGCGCTTGCCGACCTGGCGGTCGGCATGCGGTTCGTTGTCCGGCCGGGCGAGAGGATCGCCACCGACGGCGTGGTTGTGGAGGGACGGTCTGCGGTCGATGCGTCGATGGTGACCGGCGAGCCCGTGCCGGTGGAGGTGGGGCCCGGCGACGAGGTGATCGGCGCCACGATCAACGCAAATGGAGCGCTCGTCGTCGAGGCGACGAAGGTCGGCGCCGAAACGGCACTGGCTCAGATCATCCGCCTGGTGAACGAAGCGCAGGGCAGTGGTGCAGAAGTGCAACGGCTGGCCGATCGGGTGTCGGCGGTGTTCGTGCCCATCGCCATTGCCACGGCCGTCGTCACGCTGGTTGCGTGGCTGCTCCTGGGCAACGACGCCGGAGCAGCGTTCAGCGCCGCGGTGGCGGTGCTGATCATCGCTTGCCCCTGCGCCCTCGGGCTGGCGACGCCGCTGGGAATCCTCGTCGGAACTGGTCGGGGCGCTCAGCTCGGCGTCATCATCAAGGGCGGTGAGATCCTCGAGGACACGCGCTCGGTGGATGTCGTGCTGATGGACAAGACCGGCACGCTCACTGAGGGTGCGATGACACTCACCGGCGTTCATGCAGGTGAACTTCCGAGCGCTGAGCGTGATGAAGTGCATCGACTGGCTGCATCGGCCGAGTCGTTGTCGTCACATCCGATCGCTCAGGCGATCGCCGGATCTGTCGGGGGCGCTGTCGATGAGCCTGTCGACGGTTCGATAAGCGCGTTGACAGATGTGGAGGCGTTCGAGATCACGCCGGGCGCGGGTGTGACGGCGACTATTCGCGGCGTCGAGATTCGGGTGGGTCGCCGCAGCCTGTTCGACGCCGTGCCGCCAGACGTCGCGGCTTTGGCCGCCGACGCCGAGGCCACAGGTGCAACGGCCGTGCTTGCTGGCCGCGGAGGTATCGCGGAGATCGTCCTGGAGGTGGCCGACCGAATCAAGCCGACCTCGGCGGAGGCAGTCGTGGCGCTCCGCCGTCAGGGACCGGCGGTCACACTCCTCACCGGCGACAACGAGCGCACCGCACGCACCATCGCTGCCCAGGCGGGCATCGAATCGGTGATCGCCGAGGTGTATCCCGACGACAAGGCCGCCGCCGTGCAGCGGCTCCAGGCCGGCGGCAAGCGGGTGGCCATGGTGGGGGACGGCATCAATGACGCCCCGGCGCTGGCGCAGGCCGATCTCGGCATCGCTGTCGGCACCGGCACCGACGTGGCCATTGAGGCGTCTGATCTCACCGTGGTCAGCGGTGACCTGCGAGCCGTCGCCGATGCGATTGCGCTGTCACGCCGGACACTGTCGACGATCAAGGGCAACCTGTTCTGGGCCTTCGCCTACAACGCCGCGGCAATCCCGCTTGCAGCGTTGGGCATCTTGAACCCCATGATCGCCGCCGGTGCGATGGGCGTCTCGTCGCTGTTCGTAGTGACCAACAGCCTGCGTCTCCGGCGCTTTCGGGGATACCGCCAGACTGTCTGATTAAGTGACCGTCAACAAGTGGACAGAGGAAGACATCCCCGACCAGTCCGGGCGCGTGGCGATCGTGACCGGCGCCAATTCGGGGAACGGGCTGGAAACGGCCCGGGCGCTAGCCGGTCGGGGTGCTCACGTGGTGCTCGCAGTGCGGGATCTCGCCAAGGGCGAAGCAGCGGTTGCCGACATCGAGGCAAACCACCCAGCTGCTCACCTGGAACTGGTGGAGCTCGACTTGGCATTGCTGAACTCGGTGCGCAGCGCCGCCGCCGACATCCGGGAGCGATACGGGCGCATCGACCTGCTCGTGAACAATGCAGGGGTCTTTCACACACCCCGCCGGCAGACAACGGACGGGTTTGAAATCCGGTTCGGCACGAATCACCTTGGGCACTTTGCGCTGACGGGCTTGCTGCTGGATCGGCTTGTCGGCACTCCGGGATCACGGATCGTCACGGTCAGCAGCAACGCGCACCGCTATCGCGCCCGCATCGACTTCGACCGCTTCGGGCTAGAGCAGGGTCGCAGCCAGTCAGCCGCCTACGGTCGTTCGAAGCTGGCGAACCTGCTGTTCACCTACGAGCTGCAGCGTCGGCTGGAGGTTGCTGGCTCGCCCGCCGTGGCGCTGGCGGCTCATCCTGGCTGGGCCGAGACAGAAATCCTGCGCCACTTCCGGGGCATCCGATTCATTGAGCCGTTGATTGGCCCCTTGCGCAACAGTGCTGCAACGGGTGCTCTCGCCACGCTACGGGCCGCCACCGATCCAGCCGCTGCCGGAGGAGAGTTCTACGGCTCGGACGGCTGGTTCGAGATGCGCGGGCACCCGGTGCTCGTGGGCTCCAGTGACCGTTCACGCGACGCCGAGGTGCAACGGCAGGTGTGGGCTGCCTCAGAAAACGTCACCGGAGTGACCTTCCCCATCTGAGGCGATGCTGCCCGTCAGGGTGGCCCCGCTAGCTGGTGACGAGGTCGAAGCCTTCTTCGAGCCAGCCGGACTTGCCACCGATCATCTTCTTGACCGGCCGGCCCAGCCGAGCGAGCCGGGCACCGGCTTTGTCCGCGGCATTGCAGTGGGGCCCTGCGCAGTACACGACGAACTGCGTCTCGGGCGGGTAGGCCTCCAGGGCCTCCTCGGTGATCGTTGCGTGGTACATGTGGGTTGCACCGGCGATGTGACCCGCGTCGAATCCCGATTGATCGTCGTTGACGTGGAGCAGAACGAAGTCCTGCGAACCGTTCTTCATCGACTCATGCACATCCCAGCAATCGGTTTCGAATGCGAGCAGACGCTCGAAGTGCTCCGCGGCAGCCTGCGGAGGACCGGCAGGAATCTCAGTCACGTGGCTGGTTGTTGCGACGCTCATCGGGGATCGGTCCTTCCTTTGACGCGGCCGGGCAGCCTATTGACGGTGAGAGGGGTCAGCTTCCCAAACTGAGAGTGGTCCGGCTGCGTTCATGGCGCGTCATCCTCTCGGATCGGGCTCGTCATGGTGCCAGTCGGCCTCGGCGGAAGTCGAACGAAATTCCCTGGGGTGGATGTCGGTACGATCACGCCGGCCTGAAGCCCCACATCGAGGAGCACCCATGGTGGAGACCACTGCCAGCACCAGCGTCGACATAGCGGCGAGCCCTGAAGCGGTCTACGGAATCCTGACGGATCTGTCGCGGGTGAGCGAGTTCAGCCCCGAGTGCTACAGGTCCGAGTGGGAGGACGGCTCGACCGGTCCCGAGGTTGGCGCGAAGTTCCGGGGCTACAACCAGGCCGGCGACATGAAGTGGGATGCGGGCTGCGTCGTCGTGGCTGCCGAACCCGGTCGGGAATGGGCCTTTGAGGTGCCTGCCCAGGACGGCCGTCGCACGCTGTGGCGCTACGAAATCGAGCCAAACGATGTGGGCTGCCGGGTCACCGAGAGTTTCGACTCGCCGATCCTCGACCAGGAATTCTTCCAGAAGATGAACCGCCACAGCCTGCTGGTCAACAACATTGCCAAATCGCTGGAGAACCTCAAGGCAGTCGCCGAAGGCTGACACGTACGCGAGCGGTCAGCACGCGCCCTCGACGAGTGCAGCATCGGCCACCACCTCGCCAGTCCAGCAGTAGAGCAGCACCGTCGGCGTCGCACCGAAGTCCTGCTGGTGCGGCTGCCACGGTGCGTGATGCACGGCATCGCCGGGCCCGGCCGTTCGGGGCACGCCGTCGCCGCTGGTGAACGTCGGCTCGCCGGCCAGCACGTGGTACAGCTCCTCGGCCTCATGGTGGTGGCTGGGGTAGTGCAGGTTCGGTCCCCAGACGCCGATGCCGACCCTCACCGAACGGTGCTCGACAATTGACGTCGGGCCGATGAGCTGCACGTAGCCGTAGTTGTCGTGGAAGTCCTGGCTCAGCACGCCCCGATAGCCGGCGGTCTGGATCCACGGCAGCGCCGGTGCGAGAGCGAGAAACTCTTCGAGCACCGCATCGACGGCGCCGTCGCCGCAGAGCTTGACGGCATCAAGATGCCGCAGCACCGGCAGGTGTCGAGCTTCGACCAGGGCCGGACTGCGGGCCTCGTCGAGCGCGTCGAGCACCGTGGCAACCATCGGGTACTCGGGGACAGCCTTACGGCTGCGGTGAAACTCAGCGATCCGCCGCAGCAGCTCATCAATGACACCCGCCACATCGCAATTGTCCCAGCCGCGGCCAGTCATCAGTGCGCATACGGCTTCGCCGGTTCCGCCTTCCGTCGAGTGGGCGGCGCCGGTCAGCGGACCCAAGACGCGCTCGTTGGCGGCTGGACGATTTTTGTTCTGTGCTGGTTTTAGACTAAGTCCAGAATCTGATATAGTCGATACATGCCTCAGGACACCGTGCAGATGTTGCGGGACCGTGGGATCCAGGTGACCGCGCAGCGGTTGGCGGTGCTCAATGCCGTGTCTGCCCGACCTCATGCCGCTGCTGACGATCTGGTCGGCGATGTGCGTGCCAGTATCGGGTCTGTATCCAGACAGGCAGTATTCGACGCTTTGGCCATGTTGACCGAAGAAGGTCTGATCCGGCGCATCCAGCCGGCACGGTCGGCGGCCCGATACGAGGACCGGGTCGACGACAACCACCACCACTTGGTGTGCCGGGGCTGCGGCCGGATGGTCGACGTCGACTGCGCTGTGGGGTACCAACCCTGCCTCGAGGCTGCCGAAGACCACGGATTCACGATCGACGAGGCCGAGGTCATCTATTGGGGCATCTGCCCGGTATGCCAGGCCGTGCCTGCCCTCGCCGAGAGTTCGCCATGACGACGGCACTATTGATCCACCGAACCATTCCACATTCCGCAAGGAGCAGAAATGACTGACAACAGCACCACCGACGCTGCGACATCCGCCGCCGGCAGATGCCCAGTGCTGCACGACCAAGCAAACATGGGCTCACTCGCTAACCAGCAGTGGTGGCCCGAGCAGCTGAACCTGCGGCCCTTGGGCAAGAACTCGCCGCTGATCGACCCCACCGACGAGCAGTACGACTACGCCGCCGAGTTCGAGAGCCTCGACCTCGCCGCCGTCAAGGCCGACCTCGCGGCGGCCATGACCACCTCGCAGGAATGGTGGCCGGCCGACTTCGGCCACTATGGGCCGCTCATCATCCGGATGGCGTGGCACAGCGCCGGCACCTACCGCATCCACGACGGCCGGGGAGGCGGCGGCTCGGGCACGCACCGCTTCGCACCGCTCAACAGCTGGCCCGACAACGCCAACCTCGACAAGGCCCGCCGGCTGCTGTGGCCGGTCAAGCAGAAGTACGGCCGCAAGATCTCCTGGGCCGACCTGATGATTCTGGCTGGCAACGTGGCACTGGAGTCGATGGGCTTCGAGACCTTCGGCTTCGGCGGCGGCCGAGAGGACGTGTGGGAGCCCGAGGAGGACATCTACTGGGGTCCCGAGAACGTGTGGCTCGACGACGAGCGCTACAGCGGCGACCGGGATCTGGCGAACCCGCTCGGTGCCGTACAGATGGGCCTCATCTACGTGAACCCGGAGGGGCCGAACGGTACTCCCGACCCGCTCGCAGCAGCGCGGGACATCCGCGAGACGTTTGCCCGCATGGCCATGGACGACGAGGAGACCGTGGCGCTGATCGCCGGCGGTCACACCTTCGGCAAGACGCATGGCGCCGCTGACGGCGATGCCCACGTCGGCCCCGAGCCCGAAGGTGCTGCCCTCGAGGAACAGGGTCTGGGCTGGACGAGCACGTTCGGCAGCGGCAAGGCCGGTGACGCGATCACCAGCGGGCTCGAAGGCATCTGGACGCCCACGCCGGTGGCGTGGGACAACTCGTTCTTCGAGGTCCTGTTCGGCTACGAGTGGGAGCTGTCCCAGAGCCCGGCAGGCGCCAACCAGTGGGTGCCGACCGATCCCGCTGCGGCCGACACCGTGCCCGATGCGCACGATCCGTCGAAGCGGCACGCGCCGGTGATGCTCACCACCGACCTGTCGCTGCGGATGGACCCCATCTACGAGCCCATCTCGCGGCGGTTCCTCGAGCATCCCGACGAGTTTGCGGACGCATTCGCCCGGGCATGGTTCAAGCTCACCCATCGCGACATGGGACCCGTTTCGCGCTACCTCGGACCGGAAGTCCCCGACGAGCAGCTGATCTGGCAGGACCCGGTGCCGGCCGTCGACCACGAGCTGGTCGACGAGGCCGACATCGCAGCGCTCAAGACTGCGATTCTCGACTCGGGCCTGTCGGTATCGGAACTGGTGAAGGCGGCGTGGGCATCTGCGTCAACGTTCCGCGACAGCGACCTGCGAGGCGGCGCGAACGGCGCACGCATCCGGCTTGCTCCGCAGAATGGCTGGGAAGCCAACGACCCGGCCGAGCTGGCAGCCGTTCTCACAGCGCTTGAAGGAGTCCAGGCGGCGTTCAACAGCGCCCCGGACGGTGGCAAGCGGGTGTCGATGGCCGACCTGATCGTCCTCGGCGGGTGCGCCGGGGTGGAACAGGCCGCCCGCGCCGCTGGCCACGATGTCGTGGTTCCGTTCTCGCCGGGACGCAGCGATGCCTCGGCTGAGCAGACCGACGCCGAGTCGTTCGCCGTGCTGGAACCCACCGCTGACGGGTTCCGCAACTACTGGCGGGCCGATGACAAGCGCCGTCCCGAGGTGATGCTGGTGGATCGGTCGAGCCTGCTGTCGTTGACGGCACCGGAGATGACGGTGCTGGTCGGCGGCTTGCGGGTGCTGGGTGCAAACACCGGCGGCTCGTCGCTGGGCGTGCTCACTGAGCGTGCCGGAGCGCTGACCAACGACTTCTTCGTGAACCTGCTGGACATGGCTACCGACTGGCAGGTGTCCGACACCGAGCACACATACGAAGGCCATGACCGTGCCTCCGCCGACATCAAGTGGACAGCCAGCGCGGTTGACCTCGTGTTCGGCTCCAACTCGCAGCTGCGGGCGATCGCCGAGGTCTACGGCAGCGACGACGCGGAGGCCAAGTTCGTGGCCGACTTCGTGGCGGCCTGGACGAAGGTCATGGACCTCGACCGGTTCGATCTGAGCTGAGCCACGCCGCAGGGAGCGGTACTACGTTGGGCGACAGGGGATGAACCCATGACCCAACGTCAGCGACCGCTCATGATCGGCGCCACGGCGGCCGATCCGAAGCGAGCTGTCTTCATCTGGAACGCCATCCGCAAGTACTTCAACGAGGCCGGACTCGAAACGGAGTACGCGCTGTATTCCACCTACGACGCGCTGTGCGGTGCAGTGCTGGACGGTCACGTCGACATTGCGTGGAATGCCCCGATGGCGCACGCCCAGCTGCTGCTGCAGTCGCCGGGCACATGCCGGACGCTGGCGATGCGGGACACAGATGAGGACGTCCACTCTCTGATTGTCGCCCGAGCCGATGCCGCCATCGCCGATCTGGACGATCTGCGAGGGCGGCGCCTGGCCCTCGGCGTGGACATCTCCAGCGAGCTGTTCCTACTGCCCACGGCGCAGCTCGCCGAGGACGGTTTCGACATCACCTCAGACTGCGAGCTCGTCGAGCTCGAGGCCACCGAGTACTCCAACCTGCAGCGATGGGTGGACGACCGGGCGATCTTCGGGGCCGTCATGGACGGCCGGGCCGACGCGGGTGTCATCTTCGAGCCATGGCTCGGGTACCTGCTGCGCCGCCACGAGCTGGCTCCCGACGACATCGTCGAGGTGTGGCGTACGCGGCCCTACTGCCACTGCGCCTACACGTCGGGTCCCAGCCTGAGCGAAACCGACAGCAAACGGTTCGTCGAGCTCCTCGTGGCCATGGATCCCGAAGATCCCGACATTGCCGAGATGATGCGCATGGAGCACCTCACCAAGTGGGTGCGAGCTACCGACGACGGCTGGAGCGACCTGATGGGCGCCGTCCGCAAGGCGGACCTCGTCGGCAAGATCTTCTGAAACTGTCCAGGGAGGGACCGGACATGTCGAAACCTGGGCTGGGCCTACTGCTGGGCTTCGAGGACTCGATGGCCGATTTTGTCGAACTTGCTCGTGAAGGCGAGGCGGCGGGGATGGAGTCGATGTACACCGTGGAGGCCGGACGCAGCGCCTTCGTCTCCGCGGCAGCCGTGATCGCTGCCACCGAGCGGGTCACCGTGGGCACCTACATCGCCAATGCGTATGCCCGCGAACCGTGGTTGACCGCAATCGCAGCTCGGGACCTCGACGAGATGAGCGGCGGACGGTTCACGCTCGGCCTCGGCACCGGCAATCGGCACTTCAACGACTGGTACATGGGAATCGACGACTTCCGGCCGCTGGGCAAGCTGCGCGACTACATCCAGATCGTGCGCAGCGCCGTGGCCGGCCGGGCGGGGGAGCCGGTGCGCTATGAGGGTGATCACCACCGCATCCGCTGGCGCGCCTCCTGGGAACCCACACGCCCGTCGATCCCCGTCTACCTGTCGGCCTCTGGACCCAAGATGGTCCGCTTGGCGGGTGAGGTAGCCGACGGTGTCGGCGTCGGTGTGATGTCGTCGGTCGAGTTCATGCGCAACATCGTCCGGCCCGCGGCGCAACAGGCGGCTGACGAGGCTGGCCGTGACCCTGCCGGCGTGGGTTTCCTGATGGGTTCCTTCCTCAGCGTCAACGACGACGAGGAGCTGGCTCGCAACGCCGCCAAGGCCACCATCTGCGGGTTGTTCCACCCCGTGCCGCACCCGTACTACGACTCGCAGCTCCGCCAGCTGGGTTTCGACGAGTTTGCCGACGCCGCAACCCGGTTGATGCCTCAAGGCCAGATTCGGGAGGCGATCGGCTTGGTGCCCGACGAGGTCGTCGACACCATGACTATCACCGGCACGCCAGTCCAGTGCGCCAGCCGCATCTCCGACTACAGCGGCCTGACCTCGGAGATCATCCTGTTCCGGGTACCGCAACGCACCGATCCGCCGGGACTGGCCGGCTACGACTCACTGTTCGAGGTCGTCTCGCTCGCCGGAGCGTGAGATCGTTGCCGTGGAGCCGCTGGAATCGAGCCAGGGCTAGCGTCGGGACAGCTTGTCGAAAGGGATCCGATGCTGTCTGACCGCAGCCTGGGATGGCTTCGCTACCTCGACCGCAAGGCCCACACCCCCGACGACTGGTCACGCGGCGGCCAGCCGCATCCCCACTGGGATGACCGCTCAGATCCGCCGATGGCCAGCTGGCATCGCTTCGATCTCGTCGACTCGTCCTACGCCCTCGGTCTGATGGCTCACCGCACCCCTGCGTGGACGGAACGCTACGTCGCCGTGTTGGACCAGCTCATCGAACGCCATACGGGCTGGTGGTCGGCGTCGGACTGGCTCACCCAATTCGGCCCTGACCCGGACCGGGCGAACTACCCCGACGCCTACCGGCCATTCATCCCTCGCCATCTGTGGGGCGACTACGACGTGCCCGGCTGGACGGCCAATGGCATCGAGCCGTGGGGCATCCAGATGGACCCCGTCGCTGCCGACGGCATGCTCTTCTACAAGGGCTTCTTTTTGGTGCTGCTCGGCATACGCGAGATGATCGCTGCCGAGAGCCGCTGGAACGAGCCGTTCGACATGATCCGCGACGGCGAGCACACGTTCACGTGGGCTCACTCGGAGATTGCCGCTCACCTGCGGCAGCAGTGGCTGGCCGCCCCGATCGGCTGCCACTGAGAGAACACCAAGATCTGGCCGTTCTGACTGGCCGGAGCCGGCCTCGGTCTGAGGCTTCACGACAATCGCTACGGCACCGACCACCACCCCGCTGCGTTCGACCCATGGTGGGAATACGCCCGCGAGCACTACTTGGACCTGGTGGGCGAGGCCGAGCCCACGACCACCACGATGTACTACGACCCACAGATCGACGTGCATCACCGTCTGCCAGTGCGAGCCGCGCTGACCACGGCGTTCTACGTGGCGCCCCAGCGGGCCGACGAGGCCCGGCGCCTGTTCGACGCGGCCTGCCGGTCGGCACGGCTCGACCTGGACCTCGACCTGCCGCTGATTGCCGGCCGCGGGATCCCCTCATCGTTGCTGTTGGCCCGCGAGTGGGGCATGACCGACCTCGAAGAGCGGCTGGCAGCGGCCGTCGAAGCGTCCTACGAGCCGACCTGGGACCACGACCGGGGAGAGTTCACCTGGGGCATGGGGTTGAACGAGGAGTACCCCCGAGGCCAGTTCAACGCCTTCTTGGCCGCCGCTGAAGCCTGCGGGCCCCAGCGTTGGACAACGCTGTCAGCAGCGCCCTTGCAGCGCTGCCCGCAGGTGGTCGACGTCGACTTCCCCCGTGTTGCCTTGCGCCAGGCCGAATGGGCCGGCAGCACGCTGAAGCTCGGCTTGGCGCCGTTGCACGAGAATCCGACACAGACGACGATGTTCAGAATCGTTGGATCCGAAGCCGGACCATGGCGGATCACGGGACCCGAAAGCGCCACCGTCACCCAGACCGATCACGGCCTGGTAGTCGATACGCCTCTCGTGACGGCCAAGATCGAACTGGCTCCTGCGGCTGTCGCATAGTTCTGTTCAGCAGGCTCTGACGGGCGACACGCCGGAGCCCGAGACGACGGGCTCAGTAGTCGATTGGCGTCGTCCAGCGGGGGTCGTCGTGGGCGTCCCAGTAGGCCTGACGGAGATGCATCGTGATCGGCCCGGGGGTTCCGTCTCCGAGCGGTTGACCGTCGATCGTCGTGACCGGCATGACGCCGCCGGCCGTGCTGGTCATGAACGCTTCGTCGGCTCGGCTGGCATCGGCGACCGGGATGGGGGCCACGTGGGTGGTCAGACCCTGCTCGGCGGCCAAGTCGAGGACGGTCCGGCGAGTGATGCCCTCCAGCACCCCGGCGTCGGGCGTGTACAGCTGACCGCCGGCAACAAGGAAGATGTTGAAGCCGGGACCCTCGGTGAGGTTCCCGTCGAGGTCAGGCAGTACGACCACGCTGCCGCCGCGCTCGTGGGCCTCGAAAGCGCCGCGGGTCAGGTCGCCCCAGTGGAAGTTCTTGACCGTCGGGTCCACCGATGCAGTCGGGATGCGCACGGTGTCCTGGGCGATGATCAGGTGCGAGCCTGCCTCCTGCTTGTCGGGCTCGACGATCCAGATGTATGGGATGGCATAGGCGTAGAACCGGTTCTGGAACGACCACGGGCTGCGGCTGTCTCGGCTCGGCCGACCCCGTGTCGTGATCATGTCGACGTAGGACTCGCGCAGCCCTGATTTGCGCACGCACTCGGTGAGGATCTCGGTGATCTGCTCACGGTCGAGATCGAGGTCCATCTGGAGGCTCTTCATGCTGCGCTCGAAGCGGTCCAGGTGAGCGTCGAGCCGGAAGAACTTGCCGTTCCACACGGCGACGACGTCGTAGGTCACATCCGAGCGGCTGAAGCCCACGTCGAGCAGCGAGATCTTGGCGTCACGGATGGGCACGTACTCGCCGTCAACCCAGGCGCACCCCCGGCCGAACGGATTGTCACCGGTCATTGAATGCTCCAGTCATTGGCCTTCGCCTCCGGTCTCGGTTCCGACGCGTCGGTCGATCAGCCGCTGGAAGTGCTGTGCGCCATTCATGGCCGGCACCCGGCCGACGCCGGGGCCCATGTCGCCGAGCACCGGGAAGCCGGCTTCCACGCGGAAGCTGAACGGCATGGACTGGGGAAGGAAGCACTCGGTGTCGTCGCAGGCCTGCCAGCGAACCCGACCGCTGATCGTGACGAAGCGCCCCTCGTCGTCCTTCTGCATCTTCCGTGCGTTCTGCGTCACGGGCAGCCGCAGCACCACGTCCCCCTCGTACACCTGCAGTGTCTCGCCCGAACCGGTGAGCGTCAGAGGTGACGTCGGCGGCGCTAGTAGCTCGTAGGACAGGATCCCGTCGAGGTCGTCGAGCTCGATGGCTGCGGCCACCAATCCGTCGGGCACAGGTTCGCCGTACAGGTGTTGGCCTTCGGGAACCCGGAACGTGGCGACGATCTGGCGCGTGACGCCCATCGGGAGCCGATCCCCGTCGATCCGAACGTCTGCCGAGACCCGGTCGGCAGGCTGTTCGTTGCTCGGGGCCGGAACCTCGAACTCATGGCCGAGTGCCGCCGCCAGCAGCTGCTCGGGACCGGAGCGCACAGCGAAGTTGTGCTCGAAGAACTTGGCCACGATGACCCCGTCGGCATCGATGACGTACGACCCGGGAAACGGAAGGCCGTACCAGGGGTGATCATCGGGCGGGATCAGCGTGTTCAGGATCCCGAACGACTTGATCACCTCGCTGTCGGGATCCGACAGCATCGTGAACGTCGTGTCATGCGCCTTGGCGTAGTCGGCCAGCGCATCGGGCTCGTCGTAGCTCAGTGCGTACAGCCGGACGCCCGCTGCCCGGAAGGCATCCATGCCTCGTTCCAGCTCGACCAGCTGGGTTCGGCACGGCGGTCACCACACCGCCGAGCGGTAGAAGACCACCACGGCAGGCTGGCCGGCCCGGTCGGCATGCACGTCGACCAGGCGCCCTGACTGATCGGTTGCAACGATGTCCGGCAAGCGCGATCCCACCTCGGGGCCGGTCGGGAAGTCGCCCAGCGGGATCCGGCGACTCCCGTTGCCCGGCGGCTCGGGCATGTTGAAGCCCTCCGCGTCCTCGAAGTAGGGACCGTCCGAGGGTCCGCCTCGGGTGTCCACCTGGATGTCCATCGCCTGCTCCGATCGTGCGACGTGCGGTGCCGATCATTGCACGCCGGGGCTACGTTGCGGCCGTGGCAGACACTCCATTCAGCGGCCGGCGCGAGGACGAAGCGCTGCTGCGCGGCCAGAGCACCTACATCGACGGGCTCGATGTCCCCGAGCTGGCGGGCGCAGCGCAAGCTGTGTTCGTGCGGTCAGCAGAGGCACATGCACGTCTTGCCTCTGTCGATGTCACGGAGGCCCGGACGGCGGACGGGGTGATCGCCGTGTACCTCGGGCCCGAGGTGGACGGCTGGCCGTTCCCGCCCCGGCTGCCGTCGATGAACCGGGACCTGTGGCGGCCGCTCATGGCCTATGACACTGTTCGCTTCGTCGGCGAGCCCATCGCCCTGGTGATCGCCGAGACCCGTGCTGCTGCGGTGGAGCTGTGACGTGACCGTCGAGTTCGACCTGACGCATCCCCGGCTCGGCCCCCACCCGATCGAACCGCTCGCCGGTGCATCAAGCTGGGGTGCCGACGGGCGCTGCACGGCGTGGGTGTGCTCGCAGCGGCCCGCAGGCGCCAAGCACGTCATCGAAACACTGCTCGGCCTCGAGCCGGGAACGGTGCGAGCCATCTCGCCCGATGTCGGCGGCGGCTTCGGCGCCAAAGGGGGATGGGGCTGCTACCCCGAAGATGTCGCTGTGGCATGGGCGGCGCGCGAGATCGGGCGGCCGATTCGCTGGGCGCAGACCCGCTCCGAGGCATCCCTGGCCATGGGCCATGGGCGGGCGTCACGTCACCGCGTCCGCATCGGCGGCAACCGCGACGGCACGATCGTGGCGTACGCCGTCGACGCGCTGCAGGACAGCGGTGCGTACCCGGCGATGGGCACCAACGTCACCAACAACCTGCGCAACAGCGGCACCGGCGTCTACGACATCGCGCACGCAACGCTTCGAGGAACGTCGGTGGTCACCAATACGACGCCCACGGTGGCGTTTCGGGGCGCAGGCCGGCCCGAGGCGGCCTGTTCCATCGAACGGGCAGTCGACCGATTCGCTCAGGCCATCGGCCGTGACCCGCTCGAAGTCCGCCTCGCCAACCTCGTGCCGCCCGAACGGTTTCCCTACCGCACCGCGGTCGGAGCCACCTACGACAGCGGCGACTACCCCAAGGCGCTGCGATTGGCTGCAGAGCTGGCTGACTATGCGGGACTGCGGGCCGAGCAGGCTGATCGACGGGCAGACGGCGGCAGCGAAACGCTGCTGGGCATCGGCGTGAGCTGCACCACCGAGGTCACCGGCGGCGGCGAGGGGGAGCGGGCGACCGCCCAACTGGCGGCCGACGGCAGCGTCGACGTGGTGGTCGGCACCTCGCCCCACGGGCAGGGCCACGAGACGACGTTCGCCCCGGTGGTGGCCGAGCAGTTGGGCCTCGACGTCGACCTGATCACGATCTCCCACGACGACTCCGATCGCTCGCCCGTCGGCGGGGGCACGATCGGGTCGCGTTCAGCGCAGCTCGGCGGCGCAGCCGCCCACGGAGCGGCCCTTGACTTGGTGGCGGCCGCCCGCGAGCGTGCTGCCGAGCTGCTCGAAGCCGATCCCGACGATGTCACGCTCGATACCGATCGCGGGCTGTTCCATGTCGTAGGCACGCCGGCTCGGTCTCTCGGCTGGGCCGACCTGGGCGAACTGAGCGTGCACCACCATTTCCGGCCTGAAGGCGGGGCCGGATCGTTCTCATTCGGTGCCTGCGTGGCCGCAGTGGAAGTAGACCCCTCAACCGGCGCGGTGCAGGTGCGCCGGCTGCTGAGCGTTGACGACGCCGGCGTGATCCTGCAGCCGGTGCTGGCTCACGGCCAGGTGCACGGCGGTCTGGCGCTGGCTGTGGGCGCGGCGCTGTACGAGGAGATGTTCTACGACGACGACGGCATCCCGATGACGGTAGGGCTCGCCGACTACGCCATGCCGTCCGCAGCGGAGCTGCCGTTCTTCGAGAGCCACGAGACGGTGACGCCGTCGCCCCTCAACCCGTTGGGCGCCAAGGGCATCGGTGAGTCGGGGACCGTGGTTGCCACCCCGGCGATCCACAGTGCAGTGCTCGATGCCTTGGCGCCGTTCGGCGTCGAGCATCTGGATCTACCTCTGACTCCCGAGCGAATCTGGCGCGCTCTGCAGGAGAGCTGAGTCGACCGTTTCAGACGGGGAGCGATCCGCCGCGTGCGCGGCGCAGCTGTCAGTCGGCGTCAGCGCCGACGCGGGGGGTGAAGCCCGACTTGGGTGTGCCGGCGCCCTTCAGGGCTGCGGCGGCCCGCTCATTCTCGAAGATCTTCGACAGGATCGCCTTGCCCGCCCGGTCGAAGTACTCCCGGTGGTCGATCACAAATTCTTTCGATTCTTGCATCGGCGCGATCTGGCCTCGGATCGCAGGAATGACATAGCGAGCGATGAGATCCCAGCTGCGGAACATGGCTTCGGGGTCGGCCCAGTCGTTGACGAATCCCATCATCACGCCGAATCCACCGGTGATCTCCTGCATCCGCAAGATGTTCTCGATGAGGTCGTCGGGCGTGCCGATGACCCCAGCGGCGGTGTCTGGGTCGGCGTAGAAGTCGATGGCGTCTGCGGTTGAGGCGAGGCGCTCGAGGCCGGGACGCTGCAGCGTGTCGACGTTGTATTCGTTGTGCCAACGAAGCAGCCCGTGCTCGACGTCGCGCCGTGCCTGATCTCGCGTCGGCGCAACGTGGAAGTTGAACATGACCCGCCAGTCGGCGCGGTCCACGATTTGATCGTGCTTGGCCGCTGCCTCCTCGGCGAAGCTCCACTGCAGCGGCAGCGATGCCAGCCCTTCGGTGGACATCGATCCGATCGACAGGACGCCCATGCCGTACTTGCCGGCGATCGTCATGCCAGACGGGCTGATCATCGACGCCGTCACCATCGGGATCTCGTGCTGGTACGGCAGGATTTGCAGCTTGGCGTCGTACACCGAGAACCAGTCGCACTCGTAGGTGAACCGTTCCCCGCCGGCCAGCAGGCGCTTGATGACCGGGATGGCTTCGTCTTGGCGGTCGCGCAGCAGCATCGGGTCGATGCCGAGCGTGTGGGCATCGGACGGCAGCGCACCGGGGCCGGTTCCCAGCATGGCCCTGCCGAAACTCATGTGGTCGAGCTGGACGATGCGCTGGGCGACGTGGAAGGGGTGGTGGTAGGGGATGGATGTGACGCCCGTGCCCAGCTTGATGCGGCCCGTGCGCATTGCGGCGCCAGCCAGGAACATCTCGGGCGAACCGATGGTCTCCCAGCCGGTCGAGTGGTGCTCGCCGCACCAGAACTCGTCGTAGCCCAACCGGTCGATGTGCGCGACGAGGTCGAGATCTCGCTGCAGCTGCAGTGTGGGACTCTCGCCGAGCGGGTGGTGGGGGGCCAGGAACGCTGCGAACTTCACCGTCGGGACCCTACCGAGGCAGAACCGTCACCGACATGGGCGACCCGGTGCTCACTGACGCCGCTAGCTGATGCTGCGTCCCCCGTCGACATCGAGGCAGACGCCGGTGAGAAACCTGGCCTCGTCTGAGGACAAATACATCACAGCGTTCGCGACGTCGGTCGGGTCGGACATGCGGCCCATCGGGATGCCCTCGACGACTGCTTCTCGCATCTCGTCTGGCATCTTGTCCAAACCGGTCGCCCGCTCGAAGAAGCGGGTCTCTGATGCCACCGGTGCGACGCAGTTGACGCGGATGTCTGGTGCGAACTCCTCGGCCAGGCCCCTCGTCAGCATGATCGTCGCCGCCTTCGATGTGTTGTACGGGGTCAGGCCTGGCCGGGGTCGCTTGCCGCCGATTGACGCTGTGCTCACGATCGAGCTGCCGGGCGGCATGTGCGGCGTGAAGTGCTTGGCGGCGAAGTAGACGCTGCGGGTGTTGACCGCCCACATGAGGTCGAATTCTTCTGTGGGGATGTCCAGTGTTGATCCCATCCGGTGAGCGAATCCAGCGTTGGCGGCCACGATGTCAATGCCGCCCCAGGTGTCCACCATCAGCCGAGCCAACTGGGCGTGCGCGTCTTCATCGGTGACGTCGAGCCGGAAGGTCAGGGCCCCGTCAAGCTCGGCGGCGACCGCTTCGGCGCCCTCTATGTCGATGTCGGTCACCATCACCCGGGCACCGCGCTCGGCGAAGCCCTGGCTGATCGCCTTGCCGAAGCCGGAAGCTCCGCCGGTCACGATCACCCGCTTGCCGTCAAACCTCATCGTCACTCCGTTCTGTGGTGAGCGGATCGTAGGTCGGTGTCATCGCCGGCCTGTTACGCTGCATCGCAGAGGCCAGCCGCCCCGGAGTTGGCAGAGCAACCCACTTGGGTAGCAACCGGGGGGCTGGCCCTCTCGCGACCGTAGTGATTGCCTGCCTCGGGTCGGCCTGAATTTCAATGTATGTCAGGGCGTGCTGAGGATTCCTGAGTCGATGAGGCTGTCGATCGTCTCGCCGTCGTAACCGACCTCAGCGAGGATCTCCCGACCGTGTTCGCCGATCCTCGGAGCTGGCCGCCGGACGCTCGGCGGCGTCTCGGAGAACTGCTCGGGCGGCGGGATGGACCGGTACGGGCCCGCGACCGGATGCTCCTCGACCGGTAGCTGGGATACGAGCTCATCCAGCGTTGCTGCCTCGGTGGCGGGAATGCCGTGCTCGGAACACAGCTCGAGCCATTCGGCAGTCGTTCGCTGGTCCAGTACCGACGCGACGTCGCGGTACAGGCTGTCGCTGTGGGTGACGCGCTCGATGGGCGTGGCGAACCGCTCGTCGGCGGCGAGATCGTGCTGTCCCCCTGCTTCGAACAGTGCGAC
The DNA here is from genome assembly GCF_028283155.1 of Candidatus Poriferisodalis multihospitum. Taxonomy (NCBI): domain Bacteria; kingdom Bacillati; phylum Actinomycetota; class Acidimicrobiia; order Acidimicrobiales; family Candidatus Poriferisodalaceae; genus Candidatus Poriferisodalis; species Candidatus Poriferisodalis multihospitum. The sequence continues at coordinate 32,041 of NZ_JAPYOK010000097.1, forward strand.
ATAGTGCTCGTGGTCGTAGGGAAGGATGTTGATCCAGCCGTCGGCGGTCCGCTGGGGCTTGCGCTCGGGCGTGAGGATGCGGGCATATCCAGCGCTCGCCACTGGGGGCTCGGAGATGGCGCCCGCACCGTGCTCGGCGAGCACGAAGGCGCGCATCACATCGATCATCGGGATCTCGATGCACTGCCCTTGGCCGGTCAGAGCCCGGTGGTACAGCGCCGCGGTCACAGAGTTGGCAATCGTCAGTCCACAGAACTTGTCGGCGACGAGGCTGGGCAGCAGCATCGGCTCGGCGCCCATGCGCCTGAACAGGTCGCCGATGCCGCTGGCGGACTGGATGATGTCGTCATAGGCGGGCGCGTCGGCCTGATCGCTCGAGGACGGGTAGCCATGTGCCCGGCAGAACACGATGTCGTCGCGAACCTCCCGCACTGCTTCGTAGTTCAGGCCGAGCCGTCCCAGCGGTCCGGGACGGAGGTTGGTGATCATCACGTCGCAGGTTGCGGCGATGTCCAAGAACGCCTGCCGACCACGCGGATGCTTGAGATCCATCGCGATGCTGCGCTTGTTGCGCAGCAGGTTGAGAGCGACGCCGGAGAACTCCGCAGTCGGGCCGGCGCCCATGCTGCGGTTGCGGTCGCCTGTTGCCGATTCGACGAAGATGACATCGGCGCCGAGGTCGCCGAGCGTCCGAGTGGCAGCCGGTCCCATGAGCACCGACGACAGGTCGACAACGCGCACTCCGGCCAGCGGTCCCGTCGCCCTCTCGCCCTCGCTCATCTCACCCCTCGACTGCCGTCGACGTCGCCGTCCGCAGGACGATAACCAGAACGGTGTCGTTCCTCTCGGGACGGAGCGAGCCACTGCCTGGTTCGCCGGGCCGCCGCGTGGGCATGGCGATATAGCTTCGACGCATGAGCGATGGCCTGGACGGGCTCCGGCGCGATGTCGCGCTCGGGTGTCGGGTGATGGCGCATCGCGGTTTGGTCGAGAACATCCTGGGGCACATCAGCGTTCGGATTGAAGGCGGACGGGCGCTGGTGCGGAGCCGCGGACCTCGCGAGCGCGGGCTGCAGTTCACCGTGCCAGACGATGTGCGCGTCGTCGACCTGGACACAGGTGAGATCGCCGACGATCCCGCTGGGGACTACGCGGTGCCAAGCGAGCTGCCGATCCACACGTCGGTGCTCGCGGCCCATCCCGATGTCGAGTGCGTGGTGCATGCTCACCCGCCCGATGTCGTGGTGGCCAGCCTGGCGGGGTTCGCGCTGGAGCCGATCTTCGGTGCCTATGACATCCCGGCCGCCCATCTGGCTGCCGCCGGTATCCCAGTGCACCCGAGATCGGTGTTGATCCGCACCGATGAACTCGCTGCGGAGATGGTCGCATCGCTCGGCGATGCCTCAGCGCTGGTGCTGCAGGGACATGGCGTGGTGACAACGGGCGCCGAAGTGGCCGATGCGGTGCTGCGAGCACTGCAGGTCGACACGCTGGCCCGCATGCATCTGCGTGTGCGAGCTGCGGGAGCCACGCCCGAGGCGATCCCCGAGAACGATCTGGCCGAGCTGCCGGACTTGGGGAGTGCTTTCAACCGTGAGACCCTGTGGAGACACCACTTGGCGGCCCTCGAACAGGACGGCCGTGGGCTGAGCTGAGGCCCGGGAGGACCGATGGATATTGACCAGGTCACGGCCTCGGTGCGACAGGGCCTCATCCCTGCCTACCTGTACAACGACGCCGAGGTGCACGAGCTGGAGCGGGCCCGGCTGTTCGGCCGAGCGTGGACGTTCCTGGCCCACGAATCCGAAATCGCCCGCCCGAACGACTACGTCGTGCGCAACATCGGGGACGACTCGTTCTTGGTGACCCGCGACGGCGACGGCCAGATCCACGTGATGTTCAACATGTGCGTCCACCGGGGGATGCAGGTGTGCCGGGCCGAGCGCGGCAACGCCCGCACATTCCGGTGCCCGTACCACGCTTGGACCTACAAGAACGACGGCCAGCTCGCCGGGCTGCCGTTCCACGTCGACGCCTACGGCGGCGAGGACGGGTTCATCAAGGAGGGCCAGGCGCTGCTGCGGGCGCCCTCGGTGGCGACCCGCAACGGCATGATCTTCGCCAGCCTCGACCCCGACGCCCCCGACTTCGAGACGTGGCTCGGCGACTTCGCCTTCTACCTCGACTTCTACACGGGCCAGAGCGACGCCGGGATGGAGTTCCGCGGACCGCAGCGCTGGCGCGTGGAGGCCAACTGGAAGATCGGCGCCGAGAACTTCATGGGCGACAGCTACCACACCCCCCACACTCACGCGAGCGTGGTTGACATCGAGCTGTTCGGCGAGCCGAAGCCGTACAAGCGCAAGGAAGGCGTGCTGTGGAACGCCGGGCCCGCAGGCGGCACCACCTACAAGCTGCCGCCCGGCAGCGACTTCAGGTCGGGGCTGGCCTACGTCGGCTACCCCGACGAGATGATCGACCGCATGCAGCACAAGCTGAGCGGCGCCCAACGTGCGCTTGCCACAGAGCCGGGCTTCATGCCGTCCGCCTCGACGCTGTTCCCCAATCTGAGCTTCGTGCACAACTGGCCGCAGACCGACGCCGACGGGCGGATCACGCCGTTCATCTCTGTGCGCCTGTGGCAGCCCGTCGGGCCGGGCGAGACCGAGGTGTACTCCTGGTTCTGCGTGGCAGCTGACGCCCCGGACGACTACAAGGCCGCCTCGTACAAGGCGTACCTGATGTGCTTCGGATCATCGGGCATGTTCGAGCAGGACGACGTCGAGAACTGGGTGTCGATCACGACAATGGCCAAAGGGTCGATGGCGCGGAATCTGCTGCTCAACAACCGCATGGGGCTCACGCTCGACGGCCAGCCGATCGTCGACCAGTTCGCTGACTTCGGAGGCCCGGGCACGGCGTACCAGGGCTTCGGCGAGCACAACCAGCGCCACTGGTTCTCCATGTGGGCCGACCTGGTGTCCCAGCCGGCGCCTGCCCGCGAGCCGATCGCCTTCGGCATGGGGGAGACCCCGGCGTGAGCACAGCGCGCTCGGGGGCGCCGCTTCCCTACAGCGACCCTCGGCACCAATCGGCTGAACAGTTCCTGGTGGAGGAAGCCCACCTGCTCGACACGTCGAACTTCGAGGCATGGCTGGGGCTGATGCACCCACAGATCCGCTACCGGATGCCCGTGCGGGTCACGGCGGTCAAGGCCACCGACGAGGCCGAGGTACAGACCATGGACCACTTCGACGAGGACTGGTACTCGCTGCAGAAACGGGTGCAGCGCTTCGGCACCGACTACGCATGGACCGAGGACCCCCAAAGCCGGATCCGCCATCACGTCTCGAACGTGCGGACCTTCGAAGGCGACAATGGCGAGTTGGTCGTCGAATCGGCGGTGCTGCTGTACCGCTCGCGGGGAGACCGCACGGCTCCGAGCCTCCTGTCAGCCGGCCGCACCGACGTACTGGTGACGACGCCGGATGGGCTGCGCTTGCGAGCCCGGGACATCGAGATCGACGAGTCGGTGCTGCGCACTCAGAACCTGGCGATCTTCCTGTGAGGCCACCTTGCGACGCCTCCGTGACGGCTCCGCGATGAGCAGGCTGGCCGGCAACCGGGCGTTGATCGTCGGGGCCGGGTCGGGCATTGGCCGGGGAGTCCACGATGCCTTCCTGGCCGAGGGAGCCAGCGTCGGTTCTCTCGAGATCGACCCGCACAAGTGCCAGGCGCTGGCAGAGGCATCGGCCGGACCTGTGATCTGCGGCGATGCCACGAGCGCAGACGACAACGACGCAGCCGTGGCAGCGATGCTGGACGCGTTCGACGGCATCGACACGCTGGTGAGCTGCGTCGGGCTGTTCGACTTCTACCTGGGACTCGAGGAGTTGCCGCCCGACGCCCTCGATGACGCCTTCGCCGAGGTCATGAACGTCAACGTGCGCTCGATGCTGCTGGCGGTGCGAGCCAGCATCGAACCCCTGCGCGAGAGCCAGGGCTCGGTGATCCTGACCGGCTCCACCAGCAGCTTTGTGCCCGGTCGCGGGGGAATCCTGTACGTGGCGAGCAAGTTCGCCGTGCGCGGTTGCGTGGTGTCGTTAGCGCATGAGCTGGCACCCGACGTCCGGGTGAACGGCGTCGCCCCCGGCGGCACGCACAGCACTGATCTTCGCGGGTTGCGCTCCCTGGGATTGCACGACCGATCCCTCGGTCAGGAGCCCGACCGTGTCGAGTCGATCCGGCGGCGGAGCCCGCTGGGCGTCGCCCTCGGACCAGCCGACCATGCCGAGTGCTACGTGTTCCTCGCCTCTGAGGCGTCACGCGGCATGACCGGTCGCTTCATCCACAGCGACGGCGGCGCCAATATCGGTTGACTCAGGGGTTTGACGGTAAGCGGACCGGGAGGTAGCGGGGACCGCGTACCTGCCCGCCTGCCCAGGTGACCTCGCCGGGCTCGCTCACCTCGAAGTCCGGGATGCGCTCGAACCACGTCCGCAGCGCGATGTCCATCTCCAAGCGAGCCAGATTCGAGCCGGCGCAGCGGTGGATGCCGGCGCCGAACGCAATGTGTCGGTTGTGCGGTCGATCCAGGATGACCTCATCGGGGCGCTCGAACACCTCCGGGTCGCGGTTGGCCGCGGGGAAGTTCATCAGCACCTTGCTGCCCTGAGGGATCGTGACCCCGCCGAACTCCACATCGGCGGCGGCCCGGCGCCCCATGGTGACCGGCGAGTAGAAGCGCAACAGCTCCTCGATGGCCGAGGGCCACAAGTCGGGTTCGGCCACCATGCGCTCGCGATCGGCGGGGTGGGTGCCGAAGTGCCACAGGGCTGACCCGATCGAGCTCCACGTGGTGTCGATGCCCGCAATGAGCTGCAAGTTGAGCATGCCCACGACCCTCATGGGATCGACCGGTTCGCCCTGGTCGTCGGTCCCCGCAAGCAGCGCCGAGACGAAGCCGTCGTCGGGGTTTGCCTGCTTCTCTTCGACGACCTCGCGGAAGTAATCGCGGATCACGCGCCGGTACTTGAGGCGGAGCTGCACATCGGAGAGCCCCAATTCCAAGATGCACTGCACCCAGTAGGTGAAATCGTCCACACGGCTCTCGTCGACGTCCATCAGGTGTGCGATGACCCGGGGCGGGATCTGCTGCGCGTACTGCCCGGCGGCGTCGACAGTGCCCTCGTCGATGAAGCCGTCGATGAGGCGGTTGGCGAGGTCAAGCGTGTACTGGCGGTGCGCCTGCACGGCCTTGTGCGTGAAGTGCGGCAGCAGCAGACGCCGGGTCCAGCCGTGCACCGGCGGGTCCTCCGAGATGGGCGCGGCGTTGGCGCCGTACTTCTCGAATACGGGGTCCATGAGCAGCTCTTCGATGATCTCCGGCGGCGGGGTCGTCACGAGCGGGTCACCGCTGGACAGCTCGGGGACCATCTTGGCGAGCGCCTGCACATCGTCGTACCGGGTGGGCAGGAACGAGCCGCCCCAGCGCTCGGTGTGGGCCACCGGGCAGCCCCCTCGCAGTTCGTCCCAGACGGGGGCCGGGTCGCGCACATAGTCGGGGTCGAAGATGTCGTAGTCGGTGGCCCAGTCTTCGACGGGAGCTGTGTCGGTCATCTCGCGGTTCCTCTGTGGTAGCGGCAGTTCGGTTTCAGAGCGGGCGCCGGAGCATGCCCGCCGGTCTGCAGCGCCAAGCGTAGGACCCGCGGTCGCCCTCAAGGCTCGATGAGCGGTGCCGTGCGGAACACCGTCAAGCCGGCGAACAGCGACTGCAGGATTGATCGATCTCCGGCGATCTCGGCTCGGTCGAGCGAGCCGGCGTCGTTGAGCGCAGCGGCGAGCGTGGAGCGATCCGTGCGGATCGATGCAACGGCATCCGGGTCGACAGCATTCGGCCGGTGGTGAATGGCTGAGCGGCCGACGCCGAGCACATGATCCTCGTCGAGATCGGTCAGGTGCACGTTGATAGTCACGGGCGCGGCATCGAACGCGTCGGGATCGAAGCGGACACCGATCACGTCGAACAGGTGCTCGGCAGTCATGGCCTGCGACATGTCCCGGGCAGGGATGCGGCCCCAGTCAGGCGAGCCCTCCCGCAGTTCCTTCGCGCCCATCAGGTAAGCGTTGCGCCACGTAGCTGACTCCGACTGGTAGCCGAGCTGCTCGAGCGCGTCGGCCTGAAGGCTGCGCGCTTCGGCATTCGCAGGGTCGGCGAACACCACGTGGTTCACGACCTGGGCCACCCACCGGTACTCGCCGCGCTCGAAGCACTCGCGTGCTCTCGCGAGCACTGCGTCGGCGCCGCCCATGAACTCGACGTAGTTGGCGCCTGCTTCGACCGGGGGGAGCGGGTCGAGACTGGCCGGGTTGCCGTCGTACCAACCGAGGTAACGGTTGTAGACCGAGCGGCAGTTGTGCGACACCGTGCCGTAGTAGCCCTGCACGTGGGACTGGTCGAACTCGGCCGGCAGCCGCAGCTGCGCGGCGATCTCCGTCGGTCGAAGACCCTGGTTGGCCAGGCGCATGGTCTGGTCGTGCATCCATCGGTAGACATCGCGTTGCATCGCCAGGAACGCCCGAACGTCCGCGGTGCCGAAACGGGGCCAGTGATGGCTCGCGAACATCACGTCGGTGTCGTCTGCCCACAAGTCCATGGCTTCACCGATGTACTTGCTCCACGCGAGCGCGTCCCGGGTCTGCGCACCCCGGATCGGGTACAGGTTGTGCAGCGTGTGCGTGCAGTTCTCGGCCATGCACAGCAGGCGCTTGTCGGGGAAGAAGAAGTTCATCTCCGCCGGGGCCTCGGCATCTGGCGTGTTCTGGAACACGATCCTGATGCCGCTGAGGATCCGTTCCTCGCCGGTCTCGTAGACGGTGTCGGTCGGCGCGATCAGATCGGATCGCGCCAAGCCCATCGTGGAGCCGAGCCCGCAGTCGACGTGGCCGAGCGGACCCGGCGGCAGCAACGGCCCGAACTGGTAGGCGGCCCGCCGGCCCATGATGGGCCCGGCGATGACGAACTCGCTCACGACTTCCTGCAAGAACCCGTCGGGGGCCACGATCTGCACGTCGCCGGCTGCCACGGCCTCGGCACTCGTCACCCCGAGCACGCCGCCGAAGTGGTCGGCGTGGGAGTGGGTGTAGATGATCGAGTTCACGGGTCGAGCGCCGAGCGTGCGGTTGGCCAGGTCCAGCGCTGCTGCGGCCGCGGGAGCGTTGGTCAGCGGGTCGATGACCAGCCAGCCGTCCGCTCCGGCCAGGAATGTGATGTTGGCGAGGTCGTAACCGCGCACCTGCCAGACACCGTCGGCTACCTCGAACAGGCCGTGATGGACGTTGAGCCGGGCCTGCCGCCACAGGCTCGGATGGACCGATGGGGGAGCTGTCGCAGACTCGTTGACGAAGGCGTGACGGGCCACATCGAACACGATGTGTTCGTCCATGGTGACGCGGCCATCGTCGATCTGGGCGACGAGGCCACGGCTGGCTCGTTCGAAGTCACCAGGATCGTCGAAGGAGATCGCGGCCGCAGTGTTGGCTGCAACGGTGAGACCAGTCGGCGGCTTCGGCCCGGGCGGACTGACCTCGTCGTGGTTGTCGTGCCCGCCTGGAGCCATGTCGGTCCTCCGTTGATCCCTTCGTGCGAGCGCCGCCCGCCGATTCGGTTCGGGACCGATTGTGGTGTATCTGCGAGTATCTGTGTGCGAGCAGCAATTGCGGGCCCGAGTGATGGGCCCCGAAGGAGCCTGAAGTGCGCGTCGATGCGGTGAAACCGAACGAGTACAACCGCATTCGGGTGGAGCCGCTCACCGGCTCGATCGGCGCCGAGATCGCCGGCGTAGATCTGCGGGAGCTCGACGACGAGCTAGTCGCCGAGCTGCAGGACGCCTGGCTGGCGCACAAGGTGCTGTTCTTCAGAGATCAGCAGCTCACGCAGCACGAGCATGTCGCCTACGGGCGTGCGCTCGGCGAGCTGGAAGTCCACCCGTTCGCGCCCCATGTGGAGGGGCACCCCGAGATCCTCGTGCTCGAATCCACTGCGGAGAGCTTCTACGCCGCCGAGACCTGGCACTCGGACGTGACGTTCCGCGAGTGCCCGCCGCTCGGCTCCGTGCTGATGGGCCGCATCGTCCCGCGCTATGGCGGCGATACCTGCTTCGCGAACATGGAACTGGCCTACGAGCGCCTTCCCGACGATCTCAGGGAACAGATCGACGGCAGCTTTGCGATCCACTCCTACGTCAAGGCGTTCGGGCGTGGCATGAGCGACCGCAAGCGCGCCGAGGCCGCCGAGAAGTTTCCCGAGCAGAAGCACCCTGTCGTGCGCACCCATCCGGTCACCGGCCGCAAGAGCCTGTACGTCAACCGGATCTTCACGCTCACGATCGATGGAATGACCCCCGCAGAGAGCCGTTCGCTGCGCCAGCGTCTCTACGACGAGGCAGCGACGCCCGAGTACCAGTGCCGGTTCCGGTGGCGGGCAGGGTCGATTGCGCAGTGGGACAACCGCTGCACCCAGCACTACGCCGTGCCCGACCACGGCGGCATGCACCGCCGCATGGAGCGAGTGACGCTCATCGGCGATCGCCCTGTCTGACCGCACGGTTAGTCTCCGGCCATGGTTGGCAAGGTCATTCGTTCAGAGGCGCTCATCGAGGCACACCCGGTTCCGGAGCTGATCCGGAGCGGTGCGTTCGCTCCGGCGGTCAGGGCCGGGCCGTCCATCTACGTATCGGGCTGCATCGCCAACGACCTCAGCAAGTCCATGGGCGGGCAGACCGAGGAGATCTTCGACTACATCGGCCTGGCGCTGGCCGAAGAGGGCTTCTCGATGGCTGATGTGGTGAAGCTGCAGGCGTTCATCACCGATATCGACCAGTACGGCGAGTACAGCGCAGCCCGCAAGAAGTACTTCCCCGACGAGCCGCCGGCGAGCACCACCGTGATTGCCGGCATCATCATCCCCGGGGCGCTCGTCGAGATCGAGGCCGTCGCCTACAAGGAGTAGGCGTCGCCTGGCTCATCGAGCCGTCGGCGTCAGGCTTCCCGTCATTTCAGCCGCGGGCGCGCCGCAGGATGTTCTCGACGATCTCGGGACCGTGGGTGAACTGCAGGAAATGCCCGGCGTCGGGCAGTACATCGATCGGCGCGTTCATCTGCCCGGCCCAGGTGCGACCCCACTCCTCGCTGAAGCCATCGTCCTGGGCGCCCCAGACGAAGTGCGCGGCCTTGTCCCAGCCCAGCAGCACCCGGTAGTGCAATGCCTGGCCTGCGCCGTTGCCGCTGTCGTAGTTGCCGACCGGGATGGACAGCGGGAACCAGCGGGCGCCGTTGAAGCCTTCCTCGGGCAGGCCTCGGAACGGTGCTGAGAACCCCGCGTACCTCAGCGCCGCTTCGCCCTCGAGTTCGGGCTCGACTCTTGCTTTGATCGCCGGCACCACGTCACGTGAGCGGACCATGCGTCCTGCCAGCAGTGGCACCACCCCGATGCTCGGTTGCGGATGCGCATACCGGCCGCCGGGCTTCCAGGCGTCGATCCACTGCAGGAAGCTCTCGTCGTAGTCGAACCCCGGGTGGTGCAGCCAGGTGTTCATGATCACAAGCCGGCTGAACCTGTCCGGCATTATCGCCGCCTGAGCCAGGCCGATAGGTCCGCCCCAGTCCTGGCACACGACAGAGACGTCGGTCAGGTCGAGTGCGTTGATCAGCGAGGTCAGCACCTCGGTGTGGCGGGCGATCGAGTACCAGTTCGGATCGGTCGGCTTGTCGCTGCGGCCGAAGCCGAGGTGATCGGGGGCCACGCAGCGGAACCCGGCGTCTACGAGGCCCGGGATCATGGTTCGATACAGGTAGGCCCAGGTCGGCATGCCGTGCAGCAGCAGCATGACGGGTCCGTCGGCCGGGCCCTCGTCGACGTAGTGGACGCGCAGGTCCTTCCACTGGTGGTAGCGGGGCTCGTAGTCCCAGTCGTTCAGCGCGTCGAAATGCGCGTCGTCGGTGCGGACGAAATCGGTCATCGCTGTTTGCCTTTGCCGACTCAGCGGAGGTCGAGCGACATGCGCTGTTCCATCGGCACGCCGTGACTGTGGGGGATGGGCGCGACGGTTTGGGCCAGCACCTCGAAGCCGAACGCCTCATAGAACTTGACTGCCGGGTTGTCGGACAGCACGTCGAGGTGAACGACCCGGTATCCCTCGTCGGCAGCCCGGTCGATGGCGTCCTTCATGAGCGCGGCACCGATGCCCTGGCCGTGATGATCGGGCCGGACGGACAGGGCATGGACGTAGTAGGCGCTGGCGGGGATAACTGCGTTGAGGTAGCTGGCCAGATAGGAGCGCCGGGCGATCTCGGCCAGCTCGTCGTGGGTCACGGCCCCGTCTTCGATGATGCTCTCCCACAGCGGTCGCAGCGTCTTCTTGCGACGATCGAATTCGGGCCCGGCGTAGCCGATCTCGATGCCCAGCAGATCGTCACCCTCGAGGGCGACCGTGGTCTCGTCATACCCGCACAGCGTGCCCTCAGCGAGCCACGAGTCGCCGATCAGCCGGTCGAACGCCGCTCGAGTGACGAATTGATAGTCGTAGGTGGGCGGTCCCGAGTTGTACACCAGCTCGACCACATCGCCGGTGTACTGAGCTGCCCGATCCCGATCCACGGTGGTGATGTCCATCAGCGTCCCCTCTGGCTGCCGGTCTGCGAGCCTGACGCTAGCCCTGGGGCGAAATGGGGTTCGCGGCGCCTGCTGCGAATGCGGCGAACCGTGAGCCGGGGAGTAGTTTCTGGGCAGATGGCCCGATGCACGGGTCCCGGAAGTCGAGACGTGCCGCCATGAGCAAGACCGCCGTTGGTTCGCTGCAGCGCATTCCCGCAGCGGCAGGACTCGAGCCGATTCTTGAGGCGATGCGAGATGACGGTGGGGTCATCGTCGAGGGCATGTTCAGCGCCGACACGATTGCTCAGATGCGGGAGGCGGCCGACGACTATGCCCGCGGTGTCGAGCCTGGCGGGGCCACGCAGGGGCTCGGCGACGACGGCAAGCTCTTCGTCGGGTCGAACACGATCCGCTTCTCGAGCCTGGCCAGGCTGACGCCGGCGTTCTTCGACGTCCTCGACAACGAGCTCTACGCCCAGATCGCAGATGCGGTGCTGCTGCCGATCTGCGGCTCGTACTGGCTGAACACCGCCCAGGTGATGTACATCGGGCCGGGCGAGCCCGCCCAGTTTCTTCACCGAGATGCAAACAACTGGTGGGCGTTCGTGAAGGCGACGTGGCCGGATTCCCCGGAAGTCACTGTCAGCGCCATGATCGGCTTGGAAGATGTGACCGAGGAGCTGGGCGCCACCCGGGTGGTGCCTGGCAGCCACCGGCTGTCGGAGCTCAATCGCTACGAAGAGCGGGAGTCGGTACCGGCTGAGCTGGGGCCGGGCGATGCGCTCATCTATTCGGGATACGTGCTGCATGGCGGCGGCGCCAACCAGACCGCAGACCGGTGGCGCCGGGCCTTCCATGTGAGCTTCGTTGCCGGCTGGCTGACCCCTGAGGAAGCCAGCCCGATGGACTTCGGCCTGGGAGAGCTGTCCGGCCAGAGCGAGCGGGTGCAACGGCTGCTCGGGCACGCCTCCTACGACCCCCGTCCCTACAACGGCGGCGGGCTGTGGCTGCGCCATGTCCGCGAGATGCAGGACGTGATCGGCTCCAGCGGCAATACTGCCTGAGTTCGCCAGACAGGAGATTTCCGTGGACTTTCTGAAGATGAACGAACCTGTGATCAAGGAGTTCCGCGAGAACGAGTGCAACTGCAGCGGGTGGTTGAAGGGCGCTCCGATGATCCTCGTGACCATGACCGGCGCCAAGTCCGGCCGTGAGCTGTGCTCGCCGCTCGTGTACTCCACCGATGGCGACGACGTGGTGATCATCGCCTCCATGGGCGGCGCACCCACCAACCCGAACTGGTACCACAACCTGGTCGCCAACCCGGCGGTCACGGTCGAAGTCGGCACCGACAAGTGGGAGGCCACGGCTCAGCTCACCGAGGGCGACGAGCGCAAGCGTCTCTTCGACGCCCAGGCTGCGCTGATGCCCCAGTTCGCCGACTACGAGAAGAGCGCTGCCGAGCACGGCCGCGAGATCCCGGTCTTCCGACTCGTCCGCAACTAACCCACGATGGCGGCGGGGCCGCTGGCTCCGACATTCACGCACGGCGCAGCGCCGTCTCTTGTCTGGTCGCGCGCCATCGCTCATGCTGTTCCGGTGAAGATGCCGCCGCTGAGGTTCGTGGCCAAAGCGCTGTCCACCGAGGGCGTTCCTCCGAGCGAGCTCGGCATGTCGATGGCACCGCACCCGCTGATGTACCAAGAGCTGGCGCACGATCCCGAGTATCAGATCTACAACGGTCGCCTGACGCCGGTGCGCTTCGCCGACGTCTCGGCCACCGAGATGTACTGGAAGGTGCGCCGGGAGGTGATCCTGCGCCACACCGGCGAGTTGCCCATCGAACTTGTCGGCCCCGATGCCGAACGGCTCGCGAACCGAGTGTTCCCCAGGGATGTGTCCAAGGTGCGCGTTGGGCGATGCGCTTATCAATTCGCCTGCTACCACGACGGCGGCATGATCAACGATGGGGTGATGCTGCGCCTGGCTGAGGACCGGTTCTGGATGGCGCAGGCCAACGGCGACCTCTACGGCTGGTACCGGGCTCACGCCGCTGACCTCGATGTGGACGTGCGTGATCCCGATGTCTGGGTGAGCCAGGTGCAGGGGCCCCGTTCGCTCGAGGTGCTGGCTGCGGTTGTCGACGGTGAGCCGCCCGAGCCGTTCCGCTACTTCGACATAGCGGAGGTCTCGATCGCCGACCAGCCGGTGGTGATCACCCGGTCGGGCTTCACGAACGAGCTCGGCTGGGAGTTCTACCTCACCCCCGATATCGATCGTGAAGCGGTCGGCGACCGAGTTCTCGACGTCGGCCGGCAGTTCGGCATGATCATCACCTCGGCGCAGGTGTTCAGGGCGCGCCGCATCGAGGCCGGTCTGCTCAACGCCGGCTCCGACTTCGACCGGACGGTCAGCCCATTCGAAGCCGGCCTCGGACGCTTCGTCGACCTCAACAAACCCGACTTCGTCGGCAAGGCGGCGCTGGAGCGCGCCGACCGAGCGTGTCGTACCTGGGGTCTGCGGACACAAGGAGATATCGCACAGCTCGGCCGCACGCTGAGGCGCAACGGCGCGCCCGTCGGCCGGGTGACCTCGACCGCCTGGTCGCCGTACCTGCAATGCGGCGTCGCGATTGCACGCATGGACGACCCGGCAGACGGCCCCGGCACCCGACTCGAAGTGGAGTCTCACGAGGGAGTCATGCTGCGCGGCGAGCTCTGCACGCTGCCGATGTACGACCCAGAGCGCCTCATCCCGCGAGGCCGCCTCGTCGACATCCCCGACCGCCATGACTGATCGCCACCAGGCGTTCAACGAACTCGCGGGCGCCTACAGCCGGGCTCGGCCTGGGTATCCCGAATCGCTGTGGGTCGCACTGCGAGAAGCGCTCGATGGCCGCTCTGTACCCCAGCTGGCTGTCGATGTCGGCTCGGGCACTGGCATCGCCACGCGGCAACTCGCTCTGATCTTGCCTGAATGGCGCATCGTCGGGGTCGAACCTGGGGAGGCGATGCGAGCGCAGGCTGTGAGCGACAGTCGAGACTCCGCCGTCGAATTCCGTGCTGGCAGCGCTGAGGACTTGCCCCTCCAGGAATCATCCGCAGGTCTGGTCATCGCCGCTCAGGCATTGCACTGGTTCGACCACCCTCGCTTCTACATCGAATCTCGGCGAGTATTGGCTCCCGGTGGAGTGATCGGGATCATCCAGAACGACCGTGCATTGGAAGAATTACCTCTGTTCGAGGACTACGAGTCGTTCCTCGAAGAGCACAGTCCGGGCTACACCCGCGATTACCGCAGCTTCGACGTCGTCGCCGAGCTGGCCGAGGCTGGCCTCGACGATGTGTCGAGAAACGCCACAGAATGGACACGGCCGCTGACACACGAGCAGTTCATCGGGCTGGCACGCTCATCGTCAAAGATGCACGCCGCCGTCCAACATCTTGGCGAGGAAGAGACGAGCCGACGCCTGCGAGCACTGCTTGAGCGTCACCACCCCTCCGGTCAGTTGGAAATCCCCTACATCTCCACACTCTTCACAGCCCAGCGCTCGTAGCCGGCTGGGGGATGGCTGGACGTCGGAGATGAGGCACGATTTAGCGGTGTGGCGGGGGTTGATACGGGATGTACCGGGCTTTCCGCGGCCGGGGATCGTGTTCAAGGACATCACGCCGTTGCTGGGGGACCCTGCCGGCTTGGCAGCATGCGTTGACGAGTTGGTCGCACCGTTCGAGCACGAGGGCGTCGAGCTTGTTGCGGCGCCTGAGGCCCGGGGCTTTGTGATCGGCGGGATGGCGGCAGATCGGCTGGGTGCCGGGTTTGTGCCGCTGCGCAAGCCGGGCAAGCTGCCTCGCTCCGCACTGGGTGCCGACTACGAGCTGGAGTACGGCGTTGAGCGTCTCGAAATGCACACCGACGCCGTCGCCGATGGGATAGGGGTGCTGATTGTCGACGACGTGTTGGCCACTGGCGGCACAGCGGCCGCGTCTGCGCGGCTCGTCACACTCGGCGGGGGTGAGCTTGTCGGTTTCTCGTTCATCGTCGAGCTCGCGTTCCTCGACGGGCGCCGCCTGCTCGGCGATGCACGCGTCGAGTCAGCGCTCCTCGTCGACTAGCGAGATCCGCCCCGTAACACACGAGTCACCTTGCGGGCGGTGCCCCGGCGCTTGCGTTTACGGTGAGCGCCTGCACACCGACCCGCTCACGAAGCGAGGAGATTCATGACGACGCCAGAACCGAAGGCCATGACCGCAGAGGCGCAGGAACTGGTGCGCAGGCCAAACTTCGCGCACCTCGCAACCGTGCGTGCTGACGGCTCGCCCAAGCTCGACCCGATCTGGATCGATCTCGTCGACTCCACGACGGTGATCATGGCCACCGGGCGGACATCGCTGAAGACCCAGAACATCCTGCGCGACCCCCGAGTCGCCATCTCGATCGTTGACATGGACAACCCCTACGAGGAAATGCAGCTGCGAGGCGTCGCCGAAGTCGAGCCCGACCCCGACATGGCCGCCATGGACGCCATCAGTCACAAGTACACGTCCAAGCCGTTCCCGATGCGGGACAACCTTGAGAACCGGGTGGTGCTGCGGGTGACGGTGACCCAGAGTCGATACTCGAACCTGCCCTTCGAGCACACCCCGCCTCAGGAGTGACCGGCGCATGAAGCTGGGCACCTCCATCCGGTTCCTGTACCCGACGGGTCCTCACACCTATCCGCAGTTCAAGGAGATCTTCGACTCGCTCCCGCCGGGAGCGTTCTTCGAGCGGCCCATGGGCGCCGAAGACACCGGCCAACAAGCCCGCAACGTTCTCGAGCTGGCGGCTACTGCCCACCAAGCCGGCCTCAACGGGTTTCTGACTGGCGATCAACATGCACTGCCGGCCAGCTACGCCAACACGTTCTCGCCGGCGCCGACGCTGGCGCGGATCATGGCAGTCACGGGCGACATGCCGGTCGGCGTCGTTCTGTTAGCGCCGTTCTACGAACCGGTCATGCTCGCTGAGCAGATCGGCACACTTGCCGCCTTTGCCGAAGCACCGCTGATCGTGGTGCTGGTGAACGGCGGCAACCCTGAGCCGTTCAGGGCGTACGGCTTCTCGATGGCGTCACGGGCCCGGCGCACCGAGGAGCTCGCCGCGGTGCTGCGCCCTCTGCTCGATGGCGAGTCGGTCAGCTTCGAGGGGCGGTTTGTGCAACTCGACAACGTCAGCATCAGCCCGCTGCCACGGGTGCCCGTAGAGATCTGGATTGGCGGCACAGTGCCCGCTGTCGCAGAACGTGCGGGCCGGCTCGGCGACGGGTGGCTGTCGGGTCAGAACACGCCCGATGATCTCAGCGTTGAGCAGCTGGAGCTCTACGAGGACACGGCAGCCGCACACGGCCGACCGGCACGAGCTGTGCTGCGGCGCGACATCTTGGTGGCCGACACCAGCCAGGCTGCCCACGCAGAAGTCGACCAGGTGCTCGCCGAGGGCTACCGGGGGACCGGCAAGGGAGATCTCATCGTGGGCTCGGCGGCCGAGGTCACCGAACGTCTCGCCTACTTCGCCAGCTTGGGCTTCGGAGAGGTCATGGTCCGCCACATCTCCGGAGACCACGCCAAGATCCTGCGTTCCATCGAACTCATCGGCGAACAGGTCATCGGGGCCATCGCCGACTATTGACGGGCTTGCGGAGACGCCGTCGCCTTAGGGCCGGTTGGCGGCACCTGGAGTGGGGGTGTCGACCGTTTCGAATCGGCCGGTGACATCGGGCACACGGGCGTAGCTCTGATTGGCACCGGACTGGCCCTCGACCCAGTCGACGCTGGCGACCAACGTGCCGTCGAGCAGCCAGATGCCCAGTTCCTCGTCGCTGCCGAGCGCGAACCCGGGCCAGCCTTCCTTGTCGAGGCTGAATTGCAAGTAAGTGCCCGGCTGGATGACTGTGCCGGCCGGGAAAGGCACTCGCTTTCCGACGTCGTTGAGATCGTCGGCCATTTCGAAGCCGTCGAGCGCTATGGGCACTCGTGAGGCGTTGTGAAGCTCGAACCAGTCGAGCGGGTCGCCCTTGGCAGCCACTTCATTGATGACCAGACCGACATCAAGGGCCGTACCTGATTGGTCAGGGCCCTGCGTACCGGCGTCGGCATCGCCGGACCCCGGTGGGGACCACCCGAAGACACCGGAGAATGCGCCGGCGATAGCCGCGCCGGGTGCCGTTCCGCTGGCCGACAGTTCCAGCACCCCTTCGGTGAAGGGCGAGAAGCTGTCCGGTGTCGACGCTCCCGGCGGGATGGACCAGATGCCCCCAGCGATGGCGTCCTCGCCGACGACCAGCGTGGTGCCTCCGGCCAGCAGGCGGGGGGCGATGACCAGCGACATCCCGCTGACTGAGCCGTCGCCTTCGAGTTTCACGAGCACAATCGACGTCGGGTTGTCGACGCCCGGCAGCAGCACACGCTCTTCGGGGTTCGCATCACCAGCAAACACGCCGGTGCCGCCGACTGATTCAGGGGCGCCGTTGAGCATCAGGCTGTGGACCGTTCCCTGCCCGAGTGGGTTTGGGTTCAGGTGGGTGCCCCAGGTCGTCTCGAACGCAACCTCGACGGTTCCCGACCCGGCATTGGAGGGCGCGGCTGCTTGCGGTTCGGGCCACTCCGGCGGCTCCGGCGAGAGATCATCGAGAATCTCGGCTTTGCGCTTCGAGATGAACGTCCGCACTCGCTCGGTGTCCCGTTCGGCAGCGCTGGCCTCGGCGGGAAGGGCGTGCTGCTGCACGATGGCGGCCATCTCGTCGACCGCCGCCAGGAGCTCGGTCTCGTGCCAGACGTCGTCCAGGATCTGCTTCAGTCGGGCGACGTATTTCAGCCGCCAGTCGGCGTCGTTGTACAGGCGGTTGGGGATGGCGGTGAGCGCCAGCACCGACGGCGGCGGGTTGGAGATGTTGTCGAAGGGGTTCGGGTCATCGGAGAGGTGGAACGTGCCGTCTGTGCCCCACGGCAGGAATACGAACCGGCCGTCGGGCACGCGGTAGAACCAGTAGTTGTTGCGGTCGCCGGCGTAGCCGTCCCAGTGGCCCACCAGCACCTCTGTCGCCCAGAACGACAGGAAGCGGTCGAGATCCACGATTTCGCTCAGCGCTTTCAGGCCGGCGTCGGAAGGATCCGCCAGGGCCGCGACCACGGCGTCGATGTCGGACCAGTCGTCGGCGTCCTCGTGGGTCTTCTTCTCGATGGTGCCGCGGAACTCAGGCGTGAAGTCACTGACCGTGCCTTCGTAGAGGTGGCCTTCCGCGCTCCCGAAGTGGTGCGACAGGAACGGGGCCTTGAACTCCTCCACGTGCACGTACAGCCCGAGATCGGTGCCGTTCACCGACACGGTGGCGAAGTTGCAGCGCGGTGCAGGGTTGCCGGCCGCAGCGAACACCCGGTACGACAGGCAGGTGTTGAGCATCGAGGGGTCCTGGACGCTGTTGTTCAGCGTCATACGGTTCATGCCCCCGGCAAGTGTCTGGCCGTCGGTGTACTTGTCGAAGCGCAGCTTGAGCGACGGCTTGGTGGAGCTCTGGGAGCCCACGAAGCCTTTTTTGCGCACGCCCACCTCGGCGTGCGTCTCGCCGTCGACGGTCACCGTGGCGCTGAACCAGGTGTAGATGCTGGCGAACGGGCGTGAGAGGCCGTACTCCTCGATCTCCGCGAACACGTCCGCGAGGGTGCGGGTCTGGTTGCGCAGGACATCCCAGTCCTCCACGGCGATCTCGATGCTGATGTCGAGCACGCGGTCGAGTTCGAAGTAGGCATCGCGCGGATCGGCCTCGGCATCGTCTTGGGTTGCTGCCGGGGGAGCGGTGGTGGGAGCTGCAGCGTCGGGGGCAAGCGTCGTGGTCGGGGACGCGCCATCGTCGGCCGCACCCGTGCAGCCGGCAGCGATCAGCGACGCCGCCACGAGCGCTGCGGCCAAGCGGCGCTGGAGCCGGCGCGATGCGTGCATTCGTCCACCTTCCCAAACTCGGTGAGACGTCAGCGGACCATATCGACAGGCTCGACCGGCGATGCCCAATCAGGAATGCCATATCGGGAATGCCACCTGAGGCATGGGCGAAAGGTATTGGCAGTAATACTGGCAGAAGAATGCTAGGGTGCCGCTGGCTCGTCGAGGCTCGGCCGAGACTGCAAGGCACCCTGAGGAACGTCATGGACATCGTGCTGACCGGGACAGGATCGCCGCTGCCCGATGCCAACCGTGCCGGGCCTTCCACGCTGGTCAAGGCGGGCGACACCCACATCCTCATCGACGCCGGCCGCGGCACCGTGATGCGCATGGCCGGTGGCGGCTCGCTGCCGGTCTTCCTGAGCGCTGTGCTGATCACTCACCTGCACAGCGACCACGTGTGCGCGCTCAACGACGTGATCACGACCCACTGGGTGATGAGCCAGGGCAATGCAACGCTGAATGTCTACGGCCCGCCGGGCACGGCGCAGTTCGTCGAGCGGCAGCTCGGTGCGCTGGAGGCCGACATCGGCTACCGGATCGCCCACCACGACATGCTGGTCAACGAGCCGCAGGTCGAGGTGACCGAGCTGGAGGCCGGCGACGCGTTCGACATCAACGACGTGCACATCAGCACGGCGGCGACTGACCATGCGCCGGTGCGGCCGACGCTGGGGTACCGGCTCGAACACGAGGGCGCGGTTGCCGCCATCGCGGGGGACACCGTCCCATGCGTCGGCGTGGACCAGTTGGCCGCAGGCGCCGATGCCTACGTCCAGACGGTCATCAGGAGCGACCTCGTCAGGCTGTCCCCCAACGAGATGTTCCAGGACATCCTCGACTACCACTCCGACGTGGAGCAGGCAGCCCAGACCGCGGCCCGCGCCGGCGCCAAACGGCTCGTGCTGACTCACATGGTGCCGGCGCCCACTCCCGAGCAGTATCCGGAGTGGGTCGAGCTGGCTGCAGCGCACTTCGATGGCGAAGTGATCATCGGCGACGATCTCACGACGGTCACGCTGTAGACGTGCGCAGTCACGCCAACCCGTTCCCGGCATCGTCTCAGGAGCCTCGATGACACATCCGATCCAGCCCGCCCCATTCGAAGGCCGCATCGGCCGCACGCTGGCCGAGTCCGAGCCGCACTTCACGTCGTCGCCGCACCCCGGCGCCGATGCACCCAACGTCGTGATCGTGCTGCTCGACGACACCGGTTTTGCCCAGTTCGGCTGCTACGGCTCTGACATCGACACGCCCCACGTCGACGCGCTCGCCGCAGGCGGCCTGCAGTTCACGAACTTCCATGTCACCCCGCTGTGCTCGCCGACCCGGGCATCGCTGCTGACCGGACGGTCCCAGCACGCAGTCGGCATGCGCTCGGTGTCGAACCACCGCACGGGCTACCCGCACCAGCTCGGCCACATCACCAATCACGCAGCAACCCTCGCCGAAGTCCTCGGCGAGCAGGGTTACGCCACCTTCTGCTGCGGGAAGTGGCACCTGGCCCCGACCGAGGACATCTCCGCAGCCGGACCATTCGAACAGTGGCCGCTCGGCCGCGGCTTCGACCGGTTCTACGGATTCCTCGAAGGCGAGACCGACCAGTTCCACCCCGAGCTGGTGGTCGACAACCACCACATCGACCCGCCCGGCGGGCCCGATGAGGGCTACCACCTCAGCGAAGACCTGGTGGATCAGCTGTTGCGCATGATCAACGACAGCAAGGGCGTGCGACCCGACCGGCCGTTCTTCGCCTACCTGCCATTCGGGGCGACCCATGCTCCGCACCAGGCTCCGCAGGCATACCTCGACAAGTACCGCGGGCGCTTCGACGAAGGCTGGGACGTGGTGCGTCAGCGGTGGTACGAGCGCCAGCTCGCGCAGGGCGTCATACCGGAAGGCACCCAGCTCGCGCCCCGCAACCCCGGCGTGAAGCCGTGGGCAGAGCTGCCCGACAGCCATCGCCGCTTCGCCTGCCGCCTGCAGGAAGCCTTCGCCGCGTTCCTGGACCACACCGACGATCAGATCGGCCGGCTCGTCGACGGGCTGCGCCAGATGGGCCAGCTCGACAACACGATCCTGATCGTGCTGGCCGACAACGGCGCCTCCCAGGAGGGCGGGCCGTTCGGGATCATGCACGAGATGAAGTACTTCAACGGCATCGTCGACGACCCAGACGACGTCATGGACCGTCTTGACGACATCGGCGGACCCAACTCGCACACCAACTACCCGTGGGGCTGGGCCCAGTGCGGCAACAGCCCCTTCAAGTGGTACAAGCAGAACACCCACGAGGGCGGTGTGCACGTGCCCCTGGTGATGCACTGGCCCGCCGGCATCGCCGGCGACCAGCGAGGCACCCGACGAGATCAGTTCGTGAACGTGTCCGACGTGGCGCCCACGGTGTACGACCTGCTGGGCATCGCGGCGCCCGACGTCTTCCGTGGCTACGCGCAGCTGCCGGTTACCGGGAACTCCTTCGCCCCCGTGCTCGCCGATGCAGGCGCCCCGGCCACCAACACGCTCCAGTACTTCGAGCAGTCCGGCTCCCGTGCCCTCGTGGTCGAGCAGGACGGCGTGTGCTGGAAGGCGGTGACGCGGCACATCAAGGGGGAATCCTTCGACGACGACCGTTGGGAGCTGTACGAGCTTTCAGCGGACCTGTCTGAATGCAACGACCTCGCCGAGACCCGGCCCGACAAGCTGGACGAGATGATCGGCCTGTGGTGGGCCGAAGCCGAGCGCCACGGCGTGCTGCCGCTGGACGACCGCATGATCGAGCTGTTCGTCGCCCGGCGTGACGATCACTCGCCGGGCATGTCGGTGTTCGTGCAGAACGGCCGCCTGGTGGTGGACTACAACTCGTTCGGCGAGCACACCGTCGTCGAGTCCGAGCTGGAGGTGCCTGCGGGCGACTGCATGCTGACGGCGCGGGTGCAGCGCACGAGCCGCACCGAAGGCGTCATCGAGCTGGCGATCGACGGCGAGCCCTGCGGGAGCGCGGAGCTTCCTTACATGATGCACATCATCTCCTCGATCGGCTCCAGCGTCGGTCACGACCACGGTCAGGCAGTGTCTCCGCGATACGAGGCGCCGTTTGCCTTCAGCGGCGCACTGCATGCCGTCGAGATCGACCGCAGCGGTGCATCACGGTCCGAAGCCGAGACAGCAGCGCGCACCGAGATGGCCCGCCAATAGGAGACACGACGATGACGTTGACCGCCGACTCCATTCCCGTCGCGTACACCCCAGCGGGAGGCTGGACGAATTGGCCGCCGCCGGTCCTGGCGGGCTGCACCGAGCCGCTGTCCGACGGCGCGCCCGATCTGCGGGGCTTCTGGCAGACCGTCGAGGTGTACGTGGACGGCACTGCGCAGCCCGGCCATCCTGCCATCGGGCACGTGCAGCGCATCGAGCAGGCCGCCGATCGGGTAGTGGTGACCGGCGCCGGCATCATCCACGACATGCGCTGCGACGGCACGTTGGACAATGGCGTGCACGACGTAGCGGAGTTCGACAAGTCGACCGAGATCCACGTGGTCGCCAGCTTCGAGGACCATGTGCACGTGCTGCGCCCTCACGGTCTCGAAGGACCCTCCGGGCCGATCGAGGTGCGCCGCTGGCGCGACGGCGAGCACCTCATGTGGGACTACCTGGGGTTCACGGCGCGACTGCGCCGAATTGCGCCGCCCGATGCCGACCCAGCCGTCATTCTCACTGAACTCGACCAGTCTCGACTCGACCAAGAGGAGCAATCACCATGAAAACCCTTCGAACGCCCGACGAGCGCTTCGCAGATCTCCCGGGGTACGACTTCGAGCCCCACTACACCGACATTCCCGACGGCGAGGGCGGTTCGCTGCGCGTCCACTACATCGACGAGGGACCGCCCGATGCCGATCCGGTGCTGCTGCTGCACGGCGAGCCGTCGTGGGCGTACCTGTACCGGCACATGATCCGGCCGCTGGCCGACGCGGGCCATCGGGTGGTCGTGCCGGATCAGGTCGGCTTCGGCCGCAGCGACAAGCCCGCCGAGCAGTCCGACTACAGCTACGCCCGTCACGTGACGTGGATGTCGAGCTTGGTCTTCGATGCGCTCGACCTGAGCGAGATCACGTTCTTCGGCCAGGACTGGGGCGGGCTGATCGGCTTGAGGCTCGTCACGGCCCAGCCGGAGCGGTTCGCCCGCGTGGCCGTCTCCAACACCGGTCTGCCCACCGGGGACCGCTCGCCCAGCGATGCCTTCATGGCATGGCAGAAGTTCTCCCAGACCTCACCGGTGTTCCCGATCGGCGACATTGTCAACGGAGGCTGCCTCGCCGATCTTGAGCCGGCGGTAGTGGCTGCTTACAACGCTCCCTTTCCGGACGACTCGTACAAGTCCGGCGCTCGCATCTGGCCGTCGTTCGTCTGCACCTCGCCGGACGATCCCGAGGCCCAGCCGAACCGGGAGGCATGGGGCGTGCTGCAGCAGTTCGACAAGCCGTTCCTGTGCTGCTTCAGCGACCAGGATCCGGTGACTGCGGGCGCCGACAAGCCGTTCCGTCACGTGGTGCCCGGTGCGCAGGACCAGGCACACGTCACCATCGAAGGCGCAGCCCACTTCCTGCAGGAAGACAAGGGTCCCGAATTGGCACAGGTGCTGATCGACTTCATCGACGCCAACTGAGGGCACGCTCACCCGTACCGCCACGGCGACGAGCCAACTACGGTCGCCGCATGATCGCGGGATATTGCTGGCCGCAGAGCGGCAGCGCGGGTGACACCGTCGACCTGATGGTCAGCGCCACCGGCGGCTCCTGCCGGGTGGAGGTGCTGCGGATCGGTGCGTCCGAGCAGCTTGCCGGAACGTGGGAAGTCACAGTCGGCGAGCAGCCGGTTCCCGGCGACTGCGCCACTGAGGGCTGCGGATGGGATCCATCGCTGTCGATTGACATCGACCCTGCCTGGCAGCCCGGCTTCTACCTCGTCCGACTGACGGCCGGCGACGGCGAAGTTGCCGAAGCCTTCTTCGTGGTGCGTGCCGCCGAGCCCAGCGAGACGCTGCTGGTGCTGTCCACCTCGACATGGGCTGCCTACAACGACTGGGGCGGGCCCAGCTTCTACACCGGCGGCCACGAGTCGTCCCAGCATCGGCCGCTGCCACGCGGCTTCTTGGACAAGCCTGATCCACACCGCTACCGGGTTGCCCGTTTCGGGCAGCTGCCACGGCCCGAAGTCGACGAGTACTTCGACAACTACTCCTACTGGTCGGCCGCCGCGGGGTGGGCGAACTGGGAGCGGCTGTTCGTCGCCTGGGCCGAACGCAACGGAGTGAGCCTCGACTACGCCACCAGCCTCGACCTGCACTCCCGGCCCGACCTGCTCGACGGGCGGCGGCTGTACATCAGCATCGGCCATGACGAGTACTGGACCGAGGCCATGCGCGATCACGTCGAGAACTGGATCGAGGCCGGCGGCGCCGCTGCCTTCTTCTCCGGGAACACAGCGTTCTGGCAGGTTCGCTTCGGCGATGACGACCGGGTGATCGGCTACAAGCTCGACTTCCACCTCGATCCGGTGATGGGCACCGACGCCGAGCACACGGTGTCGACCATGTGGAGCGACCCGCTCACCGGCCGGCCCGAGTCGGAGATGACGGGCGTGTCCTTCACTCGCGGCGGCTATGCCCACTGCCGGCGGGCCCCGAAGGGCTCGGGCGGGTACACGATCTGGCGGCCGGACCACTGGGCATTCGACGGCCTGCGACTGATCGCCGGCGACGTGCTGGGCGGTGAGCCAGTGGTGGTGGGCTACGAGTGCGACGGCTGCGAGCTCGAGCTGGTGGACGGGTTGCCCGTGGCCAGGAGCACCGGCGGCACGCCGGCCAGTTTCGAGGTGCTCGGCACGGCGCCGGCTCACCTGTGGGAAACCGCCGAAGCGCCGCCGGGGATGCCCGACAGCTACATCGGTGAGCTCAACTGGGTGACCGAGCGGCTCGGCGGCGGTGACACGCCCGAGAACAGGGAACGCTTCGCACATGGTGCCGCGGTGATGGGTTGGTTCAAGCGGGGTCTCGGCGAGGTGTTCACTACAGGTTGCACCGATTGGGCCTACGGCCTTGAGCACGACGACGTGGCCACCGTGACCCGCAACGTGATAGGCCGCCACATAGACCTCGCCGCCCACCAATCTGGGAGCCCGCAATGACAGACACCGCCGAAGCCCAGCCTCAGAACACCTACAGCGAGGGCAACTTCGCTCCCGTGTCCGAAGAGGTCACCGCGTTCGACCTTGACGTGATCGGTGAGATTCCCGCGTCGCTCGAAGGCCGTTACCTGCGCAACGGGCCGAACCCGATCGCGCCCACCGATCCGGCGACGAGCCACTGGTTTGTCGGCACGGGAATGATGCACGGGGTGCGACTGCGGGGCGGCCGCGCCGAGTGGTACCGCAACCGTTGGGTACGTGGCCAGGACGTGGTGGAGGCGTTGGGCGAACCTGCGGTGCCGGGGCCTGTCGGCACGCTCGACTTCTCGGCGAATACGAGCGTCTGGGGCTTTGCCGGCACGACGTGGGCGCTCGTCGAAGCGGGCGTGGTGCCGGTGGAGATCGGCTACGAGCTGGAGACAGTGTGTCGCAACGACTTCTCCGGGACGCTGAAGACCGGATTCACGGCGCATCCGAAGCTGGATCCCAGCAGCGGCGAGCTGCACGCGGTCTGCTATGCGTGGCAAGACCTGTTCGATCACGTCGAGTACGTCGTGGTGGGCGCCGACGGTCGAGTGCGCAAGACGGTCGATGTGCCTCTGCCGGGCATGTCGATGATCCACGACATGTCGCTCACCGAGAACTACGCCGTGATCTACGACCTGCCTGTCACGGTCGATCTGGACCTCGCGCTCAGCGAGGAAGCGTCGTTCCCGTTCCGATGGGATCCCGACTACGGGGCCCGGGTGGGGCTGTTGCCCCGCGAGGGCACGGCCGACGAGATCGTCTGGTGCGATGTCGGGCTCTGCTACGTGTTCCACCCGCTGAATGCCTACGAGGACGGCGACGGGCGCGTCGTGATCGATCTGTGCCGCTACGACAAGATGTTCGATCGCGACAAGCTGGGCCCGGCCGGCGATTCCCGGCCCACGCTCGACCGCTGGACCGTCGACCCCATTACCCGCAGGGTCGACGAGGAGCGAATCGACGACCGGTTCCACGAGTTCCCCCAGGTCCGGGCCGACCGGGCCGCCCGCAAACATCGCTTCGGCTACACGGTGGGTGTCGGCGATGGGCTCATTCCCGGAGCCAACTTCAAGATCGACTACGAGACCGGCAATGCCGAGTTTCACGACCACGGTCCGGGGCGGGGGAGCGCAGAGGCCGTGTTCGTCCCTGATCCCGAGGGCAGCGCCGAGGACGACGGCTGGCTGATGTCTTACGTCTACGACGAGACGATCGATGGCAGCGAGCTGGTCATTCTCGATGCCCGCGACCTCAGTCGCCCTGCAGTGGCCCGCGTGCCGTTGCCGCAACGCGTGCCGTACGGATTCCACGGCAACTGGGTGCCCGACACTGCAGTCACTCCGCCGATCGAGAGCTGATCGACTGCCTCTGCCCCGCATCGTCCAGAGAACGGCTGGATTACGGTAACGCCGGCGATCGGGAGGGAACATGGTTGACGCCGCCACACTGCCCGAAACGGCGACGCCGATCGTGAAGGCCGTCGACATCGCCTACATCCGTATCTCGGCGCCCGATCTCGACGCCATGGAGGCGTTCGTGAACGACTTCGGTCTCGTTGTCGCGCGCCGAGACGACGACGTGCTGATCTCCAGAGGCCTCGAGCCGACGCCCTTCCTCCACGTGGTGCACCGGGGTCCAGCCAAGTTCATGGGCTGGGCGTTCGAAGTGGATTCCGAAGGCGACCTGGATGCACTGGCCGCCGCTGTTCCCGGCTGCTCTCCGGTGCACGACATCGGCGGCGCGGAGGGTCAGCTCGGCGGCGGCAAGCGCGTTCACTTCGTCGAGCCGATTACCGGATTCGTGCTCGAAGCCGTGCACGGTCAGCAGGCAGAACCGCTCGCAGCGAGGCGTGGCCGGCATTCCTACAACCACGCCGGCGTCGACGACCGAGTAGGCGTCGAGCAGGACGTCAGCGGCAATCGCTACCCGATCAAGAAGGACCCCGGTCCGCCGGAGGTGTACCGGCTCGGTCACGTGGTGACGGCCGTGCCGCCAGGATCGCACCAGGCCTTCATGCGCTTCCTCGAAGACACCTTCGGCATGCTCGTCAGCGACGCAGCCCGGATGATCATCCCGCCGGGGGCCGAAGAGCACTTCCCGCCGCCGCTCGTGGAGCTCATCAAGTCGACGGGCTCCGATGTGATGTTCCAGTTCATGCGGATGGATCGGGGCGCGGCTGAAACCGACCATCACAGCATGCTGGTGCTGCCGCTCATGGACGGGACCCCCGAGGCGCAGTTCAGCCACGCAGCGTTCGAGGTGTTCAGCATGGACGACGTCTTCCGGGGTCATATGCACTTCCGGGAGCGGGCCGCGGAGGGCGCGCCCTATGCACTGGCGTGGGGCGTCGGACGTCATGTCTACGGCTCGCAGATCTACGACTACTGGCATGACCCCTACGGCCACGTTCACGAGCACATGTGCGACGGCGACCGGGTGGATGCCGACTATGGGCCGAACACGATCGACATGACCGATCCCGGGCAACTGGGCGACAACGGCGGGAACCAATGGGGCCCGACCGTGGAGGAGTCCGGCGTTCACAATCTCAATGGCCCCCAGTGCGACCCGAGGTTCGCAGGCCGGCCTGACGAGATCCGAGAGTCGTTGCTGTCCCGGGACCTCAGCGAGCTCCAGCACATCGTCGACGCGATCTGAGCGGGCAGTGAGCGCCCACGAGAACGAGTTTCCGGAGAACCGGGAGGCCAACCGGGCCCACCTGCTGGCGGCGGTCGATTCGGTCGCTGATGCGCTGACGACCGGTCGGGACGAGTCCGAGAAGTTGCGACGACTGTCGCCGAGCTCGGTGGAGGCGCTGCGATCTTCGGGACTGTTCAAGATGAAGTCGCCGCGGGAGGTGGGCGGCGCCGAAGCGCACCCGGTCACCCAGATGGACGTGATCGAGGCCGTGACGATGATCGACCCGGCGGCCGCGTGGTGCATGTTCATCACCTCAGCCGTGACCGGCGGCGTGTTTGCAAGCCTCTCTGATGAATCAGTTGACGAAGTGCTCGCGGATGGTTTCCCGTTCATGGCCGGCTCGCTGCGAGCCGGCGGCCGAGCACGGCGCATCGAAGGCGGCTACCGGGTGTCGGGCCGTTGGGCTTGGGGCAGCGGCGTTGAGCACTCCGACTGGGTGGCGGTGCCGGTTTTCTCGGACGGACCGCCAGTGATCAGGGCGCTTGTGCCTACCAGTGAAGTCATCCTGCACGACAACTGGCACACGCTCGGCATGCGAGGCACCGGCAGCTGCGACTACGAGCTCGACGATGTCTTCGTGCCCGATCGATTTGCCATCGATGCACTCGGCGGCGGGCCGCCGCGAGGTGGAGCGCTCATGCGGCTCGGGCTGCCTGCCTACGTCGTGAACGAGCACGGCAGCTTTGCCTATGCGCTCGGACGCTTGGCGTTGCAGACGATGACCGAGACGGCCATCGAGAAGAAGCGGGGTTACCTCGGCGGGGTCAGCCTTGCCGACAGGCAGGTCTTCCAGCGAACCATCGGTCAAGGCACCATCCGCATGAACGCGTGCGCGCTGGCGATGGCCGAATCGCTTGAGCGCATGTTCGACTCGGCGGCCGACGGCCCGCCTGATCCGGCCCTCGTGACCGAGGCTCAAGCCGCCGCAGTGTGGTGCACCGACGAGGCGACCGATCTCGTGAGTGATCTGTTTCGCTTCACCGGCGGGAGCGCGGTGATGAACGACAGCGAGATGCAGCGCATCCTGCGGGACATCTACACCGTGCAGTCGCACCTGATGGTGTCTGCGGTCGTCTACGAGCAGTACGGTCAGATACTGCTCGGCATGACCGAAGGCGGAGCGCTTCCCTGAGCCTGGGAACCTGATCTCTCGCGGAGCAAACGTGATCATCCTCGCCAACGATCAGACGACAGAGGTCGCGCAGCGCACTGACACACATGACGAGCTGTGGGTGCGGCTTGACGAGCTGCAGAAGGCCACGGGCTGGCAGCTGAAGCCCGAAGGGGCGTGCCTCGGCGAGCTCTGCGTGCCGCTGCCGGAGGCCAAGCGGGAAGCGTGGATCGCAGACGCCGAGGACTGGGTGTGGCTTCACTACTCGGCATTTGCCGACATGATCGGCCAGAAGTACGTGCGCGACGGCGATGTGTGGAGCGTTGGGTCGGTGCCCGAGGTTCGCCGCGTCGGGCTGGAGTCTGGCGTCGCTCCCGACTTCGAGATGGTCGAGCGGAACGGCAACACTCTGAGGCTCTCCGACCTGCGCGGCCGCAAAGTGGTGCTGTTCACCTGGTCATCCTGGTGAGGCTGCCGCGTCAGCCTGCCGGTCTGGCAGGAGCTGTACCAATCGATCGGCCCGGACAAGTTCGAGCTGATCAGCGTGGCGCAGGACTCGGGCGGCGAGGATGCCGTGGCCAAGTGGTTCGACCGTGCGTCGCCGACGTATCGCTGCGTCGTCGACTCGACCCACCGGATCAGCTCGCTGTTCGGCTGGGTGAATGTGCCCTCGGCGGCCTGGATCGACGAGGAGGGCCAGATCGTCCGCAGCAACGAGGGTGTGTATCCGGCGGAGACGACCATCAAGTTCGGCCTCGGCAAGGTTCGGCTGGGCGACAACGCGTTCGCTCAGGCCACCCGTGACTGGATCGAACGGGGTGCCGACAGCGAGCATGTCTGGTCAAGCGTGGATCTCGCCTCTCGGCTCAAGCCCATCGACGACGAGGCGCTGCTGGCGGAAGCCACCTTCAAGCTGGCGCTCTACTTCGAGGCGGTCGGCGACAGCGAGCGGGCGCTGAAGCACTTCGCTGACGCACAGGAGCTGGCGCCCGACAACTGGAACTACCACCGGCAGGGATGGACTCACAAGGGGACGGTCTACGCGTACCTGCAGGTGCTGAAGAAGTCGAACAACCTGCGCAAGCACACAGACAAGAGCTACTACGACCCGATGGATCTGCCCGGCGAGGACTACCGCCGATTCACCGAGCCCGAGTGGTTCTGGACGCCAGCCGTCCGCCGGGTCAAGAGCCTGCTCAGCCGCTAGCAGTCGTCGGTTGGTGCCGCCGACGCCGGGCCCTCGTTGCAGGCCTTGATTCTCCGGGATGCAGCCGGAATACGATAAAGGTATGACGAAGCGTCGGATTACCTTGACGATCGATGCAGATCTCCTTGACGAAGCCCGTTCTGCGGTGAGCGACGGTGACGCTTCGTCGGTGAGTGCCTGGGTGAACCAGGCGATGGCAGACAAGAGCGAGCACCGCCGCCTTCTGAAGGCCATGGACGAAGCGATAGCCGACTATGAGTCCGAGTACGGGCCCATTACCGAGGAGCAGATCGAAGAAACTCTTCGCTCGACCTCTCGGCGGACTATCCGCATTCGGGCGGGAAAGCGTCTACCGAGCTTGTCCGATGAGCCTGCTGCTTGACGCCGGGGGGCTCATAGCACTGGAGCGTGATGACTCCGAGACGTGGGCGCTCTTCCGTCGTGCGCGCCGAACAGGGCAACCACCGGTAACGCACGGCGGGGTCGTCGCGCAGGTGTGGAGAGGCGGCACCGGACGGCAGGCTCGGCTAGCGGCGGCGCTGCGCAGCACTCAAGTAGTGCCACTCGATGAAGCTCTCGGCCGGTCGGCCGGCGTGCTGCTGGCGGGGTCGGGTTTGGATGACGCCGTCGATGCTGCGCTCGTGGCGCTGTGCCGTTCAGGCGACCGGATCTTGACGTCTGACCCTGACGATCTGGCGGCACTCGCGAGCGCCGCCAGACTCGACATCGACATCATCCCGCTATGACCTACGCGGCCCAGGCAAGCCTGCCGGCACCACCAGCCGGGCAGATCAGCGCGCTGCGCCGCCGCACGCCCGAGCGGCGGGTTAGGACTTGTCGGCGGTGGGTTTGTTGACAACCATGGCGACGAGCAGGCAGATGCCGGCCGCACCCAGGATCAGGGCCGAGTACGCCGTGTCGTCGTGGATGCCCTGGTCGAACCAGTCGTTGAAGTAGGTGGTGGTCAGCGCGTCCAGACACATCGCAGGGGCGAGCAGCGCGATCGCGGCTGAACTTCGCCATTGCCGGGGCGTCTGCAGCACCCGGAAACACACGAACATCGTGATCAACGTGACGATCGTGCCGACGATCAGCCAGACCCACCACACCGTTCGGGAAACCGACGGCTCGTAGCTGTCGGTGAAGATCAGCAGGAACAGCCCCAGGAACACGGCCCAGCCGACGACGGCGATCACCATCATCAGGACCATGTGCTGGATGTACGTGAGTCGGCTCTGTGCGGGCATTGGCTTCGTTTCTCCTTCCGTCCTAGGTGTGGGGAGCGATCAAGTATTTCTCGCCGGTTGCTTGACGGGCGTACACAGCAATCTCGGCTGGATCGAGCGCGGCGGCCAGGCTGACCTGCTTGGTGTAGCTGCTGGTGAAAGTGGTGGAGAGCTCGTCCGCAACACGCTGACGCAGCTCTTGGCCTCGTGTTGGGCCGACCTTGGCCAGGAAATTGGGAAGCAGAAAGCCGCCGATTCCCCAGGCCATGCCGTACGTGCGAGTCAGCTCCGTCACAGAGCGCTCCAGCCCGCCGTAGATGTACACCTGTTTGTGCGTTGTTGAGCCGTAGCGACTGTAGGTGGCCGTGGCGTCGGCACTGGCTGCGGCCTCCATGGCGTTGAGGATCCGATTAGCGAGCCGGCCGCCTCCAGTGGCGTCAAAGGCCACCGTTGCCTTCGTAGCAACCAGTGCCGCAACGAGGTCGTCGTGGAAGCTCTCTTGGCTGGAATCGCAAACGTGTCCCGCGCCGAGAGACCTAAGGAGCTCGACCTGTTCGGGTCGGCGCACGATGTTGACCAGATCCACCCCATCGGCCTGACAGATCTTGACCAACATCTGCCCCAGATTGGATGCCGCAGCGGTATGCACGATGCCGGAGTGGCCCTCGGACCGCATGGTGTCCACCATCGCCAACGCCGTCAGCGGGTTGACGAAACACGACGCAGCTTCAGTCGCCGTCGTCCCGTCGTGCAGCACCAAGCAGTGTTGGGCCGGCATCACCCGGTACTCGCTGTACATGGCACCGCCGAGTACCGCCACCGTCTTGCCGAGCAGTGCTTGTGCGCCGGGGTCCGAACCGGCGCTTACGACAGTGCCGGCCCCTTCGTTGCCGCACGGCAGCGACTGGCCTATGCGGCCGGCGAGTCCGGCCAGCGCCGCTGGCGGAACGGTGGCGGTGATTCCGGGCTGCCCATCAACCGTTCTCGCTTCGATGGTGGCGACATCTGCACCCCCAAACAGCAGACCGAGGTCGGAGGGGTTGATCGGCGTGGCCTCGACTCGAATCAGCACATCGCGGTCGGACAAGGTCGGCGTGTCGACCTCCGCCAGGCAGAGCGAGACCTGACCGTCTGCAGAGACCGTGGACTGCATCTGGAGCATGAGCGCAGACTAGAGCCGTGCTAGCTGGGGTTCTTCGGGGCAGGTTGATCTTGAACTCGGTGGTGGCTGCCCAATAGCCGGGCGGCATGACGGGGTACATGACCACACCCAGCACGTGGTCGCACATGGCCGACAGGCAGCCGCCGTGCATGGTGCCCATGAGTGTGACCAGTTCGTCGGTCACGGGCATCTCGCACACCAGGCGGCCGGCTTCGAACTCGACCGCCTTGATGCCCAGGTAGCCGTCAATGCCGCTGCGCGACACCCGGCCGATGACCTTGTCGGCCCATTCCTCGTTGAACGTTTCGAAGACCGGACGGCTCATTGGACTGCTCCTAGGGCTGGGCAATATCGGGCGCAAAGACGCCATGCTGTGTCTGATGGTTCATGGCGCAAAGACGCCATGCTGCGTTTGATGGTTCATGGCGCAAAGACGCCATGCACTGGCGGCATACCTGCGCGTTCGCCGGCGAGCGTCTGGATGAGGGGCTCGAGGTCGTCGAAGCCGGCGACTTGACGGGGGAGATCCGCGAACGGGTAGCGGTCCGCCACCAGCAGGTCGAGCGCTTTGCGGTATGCGGTGACATCCACGCCGAGCGCTCCGAAGATCCGCAGCTCCTTGTAGACGATGTGGTCGGGGTCGAAGCCCGGCGTTTCGGGCGATCCACGGGTGCCGGCCAGCACGATCGTGCCGCCTGGCCGTGCGAGCTGGATTGCCTGGGCCAGCGCAGCCGGCGCCTTGGCGGTCACGTCGATCACCACGTCGGCCTTGGCCCCGGCTGCAGCACGCAGCGCTCGGTTGGGGTCGTCGGTCGAGACATCCACCGCCAGATCGGCGCCAAAGGCAGGTGCAAGGGCCAGGCGCTCAGCATCTCGTTCGCCCAGGCCGGTGATCATCACAAAGCCGGCTCCGGCTTCCTTTGCCGCAGCAGCAGCGCACAGTCCCCGCACTCCCGGACCGAGGATTGCCACGACGTCACCGGGTTGGGTATCAGGGATCTCGACCGCCCAGCGGATTCCCGCTCCGAGCGGGTTGAACAGCGTCGCCGTAACCGGGTCGAGCTCGTCGGGCACTGCCATCAGCATCGAATCGGGGCGCAGGTACAGGTGCGAGGCGTAGCCACCGCCCAAGCCCGGCGGCGTGTCGGCGTCGGTGAAGCCGACCATCGTGGCCAAGCCGTTGCGCTCGCAGCGCCGGTAGAGCCCAGCTCGGCACTGGTCGCAGTTGCGGCACGACAGGAACACCTCGACGGCCACTCGCTGCCCGGCGTTCACGCCCCATCGCTCAGCGGCGGCATCGCCCAACTCCTCGACCACCCCGATCACCTCGTGCCCGGGAATGAACGCATGCCGGTTGGTGATGTGGCCCGTGTACTGCTCGTGGTCGGTGCCGCACAGGCCGCAGGCCTCGACACGCAACAGTCCGTCGTCAGCGCCGACATCGGGCAGCTCGAAGCTGCGCTGTTCAAACGATCGCGGCTCGGTGAGCACCAGCCCGGTTGCAGAGGTCATGCATGCACCCCCATAAGTCGGCCACGCTGCCGAGCGCGAGGCCGCCATCACGCTATTGCTTCACCGGCCCAGCGGTCAGCCGTACGCCGCGGCAATGACGCCGACCATGGTCGAGGTGACTGCGGCTCCGTTGCGGCAGCCGGAGGTGCTGGGGCGCACCACTCCTGCCTCGGTGTCGTGGGATTCGACCGGGATGATGCGCCCGCTGTCCACGTCCTAGCCCGACGAGCGGCAACCCTCCGGGCGACGGCTTGAAGACCGCAGGTCAGCTGCGGCGCGAGCGTGACGCGGGCGAGTCCTTGGGGTTGGCCCAGCCGACGGTCATGCCGGCAGACAGGCCATTGTCCACCGGCAGATCGATGCCGTTCACCCAACCGCTCTCACCGGCGAGCAACCAGACGACCACCTGTGCCTGATCGTCTGGCGTGGCGACCCTGCCGACCTGTTCGTTCAGCCACGCCATCTGCTCAGCGCCGGTGTCCTGCTCGAAGAACGGAAACAGAGGGGTATCAACCGGTCCCGGACTGACTGAATTCACGCGGATGCCTCGACCCACCAGGCGCCCTGCGAGGTGCTTGGTGTACGACACCACCCACTCTTTCGACAGGGTGTATGCAGCCGGGCCGCTTCGCTCGTAGGACTGGGCGACCTCGATGCCCGCAGCGAAGTCCTCTGCGGCGTCGAGCTCGGCAATGCGGTCGAGGTGGCGGTTCCACACCATCCCCGCCAGCGACGCGATGTTCACGATGGAGGCCCTGTCGTTGAGCTTGCCGGCCGCCAGCAGCGTCTCGGTGATGTGGCGCAGGCCATACACGTTGACGCGCAGCACCAGCTCGGCACCCATGCTGCCTGCGACCCCCGCGATGTTGCCGAGCCCGTCGAACGAGCCGTCAAGCCCGGCAACGACCTCGTCGATGGAGGCGGGATCGGACAGATCGCAGTGGTGATGTTCGGCGGCGCCCTCAGGAGCATCCTTGACGTCGAGGTTCACGACCTCGTGTCCAGCAGCGACGAGTCGCTGCAAGGTTGCATTCCCGATTCCCGTCGACGCTCCAGTGAGCAGAATTCGCTTGGCCACGATGATCCCTCCTGTGATCGATGCGAACCGTAAGCATTCCTAGTTCGCTCAGCGGAGGGAGATTAGATCGTCGGGTTCGCCTCAGCACATGTGGCAGCGACGAAGTGTCACTGCTCGAAGCCGAGGCGCTGCTGCTCAGCTCGGATGAAGCTGATCACCTTTTCGATCTCGAGATCGGTGATGTCTTCGACCGGAGGCATATCGCCGAACCACCAGTGGTGCTCTCGAGTGCCTTCCCGTATCGCCACGCGGTACGCGTAGTCGCCGTGGTGGTTGGGCTCGTAGATGATGGAGAGCTGCGACGGACCCTTGTCGGTGCCGCGCAGGTCGACCCCGTGGCACTCGGCGCAGTACTTCTGGTAGACCGCTGCGCCGTCGGGAACTGCCAGCGCAGTGCCTGCGCTTGTGGGCACCGACGCGGCAACATCGTCTGCAGGCTCCGCTGCGGCTGTGGCTGCGGTCGTGGGAGACGGTTCGGCGACTGCGCTCTCGCCGGCATCACTCGCATCGGCACCGCAGGCGACGGCAATCGCGACAGCCGCGAGAGCGGCGATAGCGATGCGGATCGAGACGAGGGTCTTCGTCATAGCGCGGAGGCGCCGATCAGGAACGCCGTGACGACGCCGACGCACCCCAGCGCGATGGCCTCAATGACCACGGTTCGGCGCAGTCGTTCGTACGCGGCGCCGGAAGGTGTCTGGCCGACGACTTGTGTCGCCACGGGCAGGTGGACCCAGCGGTTGCGTGCCCCGAGAAGTACCGCCGCCGCCACAAGTGCAATCTTCGCTAGCAGCAGGCGACCCCACGCCGTTGACCATAGGTCGGCGAATTCATCCATCACCAGCACCGCCATGATCGTGCCGCCGACCGCCGTCATCACGAGCGACACAGATGCCAGCTGCGAGAAACGCATCAATGGCCGGACGACATCGGCGCCGCAGCGACGGCGTCGGAGCAGGTCGGCAAGCAATGCGAGGCCTCCGCCCCACACGGCGGCTGCGTACACGTGCGTTGCGTTGGCAGCAGCGTGCAGCCATCGTGGGCCTTCGGTGACGGTGTGACCGTCGAACGAGTACGAGGCAATCACCAGTGCTGCGCCAACGAGACTGACGGCCGGCAATCGAGCCCGGCCTGCTCCCTCCGCTTCGGGACGAGGCGCGGTGAGCACTGCGAGGCCGCCGAGCACGCGCGAGCCCACTGCGATGCCGAAGGGCGCGGAGAGGGCGTCGGCGATCGCGTCCAGAGACACGACGGCAGCCCAATCGTCTTCGAGAAGCACTGCTTGGATCAGCCCGGCTGCCATCGCGGCGGCGATCAGCACGGTTCCGCTGATGGGCAGCACACGCTGCACCCGGGCTCGCTCTGATAACTCGTCTCTCACGACGAATGACATGAACGCGAGTCCGCCGACAATGGCCAATGTCGCCAGCAGCCCCAAGACTCGTGCAGCCTCGGCGAGTCGCCCGGCACCGGTCGCTCCGGAGCTGCGTTGCAGCGGTCTGCTGTTAGAAACAGTGTCGAATGCCGTGGAGGCTGTGGCGTCCGGGGCCTCCGATCCTGATGTCGCCACCGTGGTCGTGGGCGATGTCTGGCCTTCGGCGTGCGGGGCGGTCGTGGGCGATGTCGATTCCGCCGAGGCCGTACCCGCTCTGCTCGTCGCGTCGGACGGCTCCTCAACGGCGTTGCCGGCTGTGACGGTCTGACCAGCGGATTCGGCTGCTGGCGCTGAGGCCGAATCGGGTGGCTGCTCAGCCGATGATCCGCTACGGGCAACGTCGACGGTGAATCTGAATGTGCCCTCGACGATGTGCCCGTCCTCGGCCGCGACTCGCCAGCGGACTTCGTACTCTCCGCCGGCCAGTGGCGGCTCAAACTCCAAGAGCCAGGTCTGGCTGTCCGCTGAGCTCAGCGAGTCAGGCCGGTACTCGACACCGTGCGCATCGAACACCGTGAGACCGCTTCCGGCAGGCTCGACCGGGCGGTTGAATGTGAGCGAGATTGCCGAAGCTGGCTCGCTGACGGTTTCGCCTTCGGCGGGGTGCGACGACTCCAATCCGGTGTGTGCAGCAACAGGCGTCTGCAGCGAGACCGAGAACACGACGCTGAGGGCCAACGCCAGCACGAGCGCGATTGCCGGACGCGGTCTCATTCGCCCTCAATCGCTGAGTGCGGCCTCGTACGCGGCGCGGGCGTCGTTGTTGAAGCAGATGAAACGGATCAACTCGACATCAGTCGTAGCGGACTGGACAGTCGCGACGGCGATCTTGGCGGCGGGTGCGGCGGGGTAGCCGTAGACGCCGGTGGATATTGCCGGTAACGCGACCGAGCGGGCGCCGACCTCGTCCGCCCGGGCCAGCGATTCCCGGTAGCACGAAGCCAGCAGCTTGGGCTCGCCCTGGTGACCGCCGTGCCAGATCGGCCCCACGGTGTGGACTACCCAGAGGGCATGCAACTGGAACCCAGGCGTGATCTTGGCCTGACCGGTCGGGCAGCCCCCCAGCGTGCGGCAATACTCCAACAGGTCGGGACCGGCGGCCCGGTGGATTGCGCCGTCCACCCCGCCGCCACCCAGCAGCGTCTCGTTGGCGGCATTCACGATGGCGTCGACCTGCTCGGCGGTGATGTCGCCGACAGCCAGCTCCAGCCGCGGCTGTTGGCGAGAAGCGGCTGTTTGACCGCCGCCCGAGATGCTGTGCACGAACACAGTCTTGCGGGCATGCATCAGACGAGCTGACAGCTCGTGTTGAGAATCTGAACGATTGATCGCAATGTCGTCACACCCCGCCCATACCGTCGCTGCATGGAATCAGCACTGTTTGACATCGGGGACTGCGGGCGAGCTACCGCCGAGGGTGAGTTCCAAGCATGTAACTTGCCATGTGTGGGGCAACCGGAAGCACTCAGCGTGGTTGGGCTCTTCGCAGGCGTGGGTGGCATCGAACTTGGGCTGCATCAGGCTGGTGCCAGGACCGAATTGCTATGTGAGAACTGGGCACCAGCGAGCGCGGTCTTGCGTGAGCGTTTTGCCGACGTACCAATCGTCGGGGACATTCGCGACCTTGGGGAACTTCCCGACGTAGACCTAGTGACTGCCGGCTTCCCCTGCACTGATCTCTCCCAGGCAGGCAAGACGGCGGGAATCGCGGGTGAGGCATCAGGCCTCGTAGACGAGGTGTTCAGGCTCTTGCGTGGAAGACGAGTCCCGCTCCTCCTTCTGGAGAATGTGCGCAACATGCTCGTCTTGGACCGGGGCAGAGCGATGCGGCATCTGGTGGACGAGCTTGAGGCACTTGGCTACCGCTGGGCGTACCGGCTCGTGGACTCAAGATTCACGGGCGTACCCCAGCGAAGGCAAAGAGTGATCTTCTTGGCGTCTCAAGACCTTGATCCTCGAGATGTCCTGTTTGCTGATGATGCAGGAGAACCAGCAGACGACTATTTCAGCGACTCGTCCTGCGGCTTCTACTGGACTGAGGGAGTACGTGGCCTCGGGTGGGCTCGGGATGCAGTACCGACGCTCAAGGGGGGATCAACGATTGGGATTCCGTCGCCGCCAGCGATCTGGAACCCGGAAGGCAGCGCCGGTAGGCGGCTGGTAACTCCGGTGATTGAAGAAGCGGAAGATCTCCAGGGGCTACCGCGCGGATGGACGGCGCCAGCAGCAGGGGTTTCGAACCGCAGAGGTGTGCGTTGGAAGCTGGTCGGAAACGCCGTCACGGTAGGAGTGGCGCGTTGGATCGGTGAACGGTTGATGAGTCCCGGCAGTCCCGCTAGCGACGAGCGTCCGCTTGAGCGAGGGAAGCGGTGGCCTGTGGCGGCGTTCGGCGCAAGTGGCAAGGCTTGGGCGGTCGACCTCTCTATGTGGCCGAGACTTGAGTCGTACCGCCACTTGCACGATGTGGTTCGGCTCGACGAGGCTCCCCGCCTGTCGTCCCGCGCCACTGCCGGATTCCTTGAGCGCACCCAGCGAGGGTCGCTGCGGTTCGTCGACGGTTTCCTTAGCGACGTAGCGGAGCACGCAGCTGTGATGAACCGAACGCCCGCTGCCGCGTGAGCTGCAAATCAGGATTCCGTCGCCATCCCGCCGCGGGGGCATCGTGAGCGCCCCATGTACCACTCGAACTACCGGATGCTGAGGCCCGCGGGCGACTGGGGGTAGCGTCACGCGCAATGGAAGGTCCAGACGTCCTCGCTCAAACGCTGACGGTGCCGGCGCTCACGAAGGGCAAGAAGCCCGCTCGCTGGCAATATCACTCTCGAGGGACGCGTCACTCGATCACGCCCTGCTGGGGTGTGCTTCTCGACCTCTTGACGATTTCGCCAGTCCTGAGAAATCACGTTGCGAGGGGCAAAGTGATATTTGGGTTGGATCACGAAATGCACGACTACGTCCTCGACCGGCAGAAGAAGCTGGACCTAGTGATTGCGCGGCCCCACAGCGATGAACCCCGAACTGGCAGAACGTTCCGCGATCTTCCGACCCTTCACGACATGGAGTTGACTCGAACTCAGTGGCAGCGTCTCGAATCTCTGCCGAATCCAGAGGAAGGACCGGTAGGCGCCCCCCTCCTTGCACTTGAGGCCAAGGCAATGTTCACGGCGTTCAGCAAGTCGTACCCACGGTTCTATGACGAGTTGAATTCCTCACATCGCGCGATCCATGGCTCTTCCAACAACACGTTGGCCGTTGGGCTCGCTGTAATCAACGTAGCCGAGAATTTCATTTCACCCATCAAGAACCCTGACTACCCACAGACCGGTCAGGCCGAAATCTCAGTCCACCACCAGCCCCAAGATGCGTTGGGTGCCATCGCCAAGGTCGAGCAGCTGCCGAGACGTACTGGGAATGAAGGCGACGGCTATGAGGGATTAGGGATTGTCTTGGTCGAGTGTGTCAACGACGGATCACCTGTCAGGCTTCCCACTCACCCTCCAGTACCCGAGAACTATCGCTATGACCGTATGGTGACGCGCATTGCCACCGAATACGACGTTCGCTTCCGCAACGTCTGAATTAAGCATCCCCATTGCAAGTAGCATAGTGCCTTAGGATCTGTTGCCTCAGGCCAGTTTAGGAAGAGACATGCGAACGATCGATGTAGTGCCCAACACGCATCCTGTAAGCGATTTTTTGCAGTGGCAGCGTGCGGGCACATTGAACCTGCGTCCATTCTTCCAGCGCCGAGCCGTTTGGAAGCCTGGTGCTGCATCTCTGTTTATAGACACAATTGTACGTGGGCTTCCGGTACCGCTGATTTTCTTGAGGGAGCGTGTAGACCTTGATTCTCAGACAGTTCACCGCGACGTAGTGGATGGCCAGCAGCGACTTCGGACCCTCTTCAGCTACATCGATGCAGCGGTGCTATCGGACTTCGATCCCGCGCGCGATGAGTTTGTTGTCCGGAAGAGTCACAATGAGCAGCTAGCGGGCGCCAATTTCAGCGACTTGGAAGTCGAATGGCAGCGGCGGATACTCAGTTACAAACTGCCGGTCATCACACTTCCAACGGCCGTTGAAGATCAAGAGGTGCTGCGCATATTCGCTCGGCTGAATTCGACTGGTCAAGCACTCAACTATCAGGAACTAAGGAACGCGGAATACTTCGGTGCCTTCAAGACGCTCATGTATGAACTCGCCTACGAGCAACTGGTCCGATGGCGTTCGTGGTCGATATTTGACGGGGATGAAATTGCACGGATGAAGGAAGTCGAACTGACTAGTGACTTAGTTCATTCGATGCATGAGACTGTCAGGGGCAAGTCGAAGGCAGCTCTGGATAACTTGTATGAGCGATATGACGATGAATACCGACAAGGGAGAGAAGTTGCGCGGCGGTTCCGAACTGTCATGGAAGCGATGGAAGATAGTTTTGGTGCAGTGATTCCGAATTCGGTGTTTAACCGTGAAATGCACTTTTACTCGCTCTTCTTGTACACGTATGACAAGCTCTGGGGTCTAGGATCAGCTTTAGGACGACGCCGACACAGATCAATGCCAACTGATCGAGCTGATCGTGTGCTACGGCTCAGCAGCCGCTTTGAACAGAAACGTGTTCCGGCAAAGGTATTGGATTCTGTTGCACGGGCGTCGACCGATGTGGGCCGCAGAACAGTGCGCTTTGACTATACGAGGCGATTCTTGGACGGCAATGTCCGATAAGGATGTCGTCGAAGATTTGGAACGCAGAGCGCGACGGATCCATAGATATGTGAAGGAAGTCGAAGCCGGTCAGACCCAGGCGAGATTGAGCATATCGTCCGTCGAACTAGGCTATTGTGGCGCCCTTCTGAGTTGGACCACAGAGCTCGAAAGCTGTTTAGAGCGCCTATTTTTTGGATACCTAACCAGTCGATACTCTTGGCGTGGTCGGGCCGTTAGCTTGGTTGCAGTGAGATCGCCAGCGGTAGCTAGGCGAATAGTTCACGATGGTAACACCTATGTCGATTGGCTTCCTTATTGGAAAACTGAAAAGCGAGCGAATTCATACTTCTCTCAAGGGAAGCCGTTTGCCGCGCTAGATGAAGATGCCCGGCGCGCACTTGACCAATTGCAAGTCGTCAGGAACGTTATAGCTCACGACAGCAAGCATGCAAGAGGCCAATTCAGGAGTCGGTACTTGGATGGGTTAGCACTGCGGCCGCAAGAGAAGCGTGTCGGAGGGTATCTTCGTAGCGCAGTGTCCCTAAATGAAACTCGTTTGGAGAGCATCATTTCGAGGACGCTCTTTGGAGTCCGAAGTTTGATTCTATGACGTCAGAAATCGGGTGTCTTGTGGATTGGTTGAAAACGCACGAGTAGCGGGGGATGGGCACGTTTCAGGGCCAGATCCAGGATCGGTCGTCGGTGGGACACGCTCACTCGAGGGCCTCGGCGATGGCCAGCTCGGCGACGCGTTCGGCGTCGTAGCCGAGCAGGTTTTCGAGGACTTCCATCGTGTGCTCGCCGCGGTGTCGAGAACGGCCAAGTCCTCCTGCCGCATCTCGGTCGCCAGCGAGCGCCATTGCTCGTCATCTTCCACCGAGATGGCGATCCACTCGTCGTCGCCTGCCGTCGGGTACGCGCCGTGGGGCACCATCTGGTCGTCGTCATTGCCCCGCCGCGAACGCATGTCGCCGGTGTCTTGCAGCTCGGCGATCGCCGGTGCCAGCAGATGCACGGCAGCTTCCATCTGGGAGAAGTCCAGGTGCTGCCCCTCGCCCGTGCGACGCCGGTGGTCGAGCGCTGCGAGCAGCGCGCACACGGTGAACCGCGGCGAGCAGTAGTCGGTGTAGGCCAGGTACGGGCCGGCAGGCCCGCGATCGGCCCAGCCCGTGATGTCAAAAAAGCCGGCGATCGACGCCGCCATGTTCCCGAATCCGGCGAACTGCCGGAACGGCCCGGTCTGGCCCATCACGCAGCTCGAGACCATGACCAGCTCCGGGTTGACGTCGCGCAAGTCGTCGTAGCCGAGGCCCCAGGCGGCCATGGTGCCGGGTGTGAACGACTCGACGACCACATCGGCCCATGCGGCGAGGTCACGGACCACGTCGCGGGCTTCGGGCTTGCTCAGATTCAGCGAGATCGTCATCTTGTTGGCGTTGGTGGAATGCCAGGCGATGGCGTTCTCCTGATCGGGCACATCGTCGCGATGCCCGAGTGCGCCCCTCAGCAGGCATGGGCGGTTCTGCGTCTCGACCCGCACGACCGTTGCGCCCCAGTGCGCCAGGATCTTCGTCGCCAGCGGTGCGGCCGCCACCCACGACAGGTCCGCCACCTTGAGCCCGGCGAGCGGCTTGTCTGTGCGGGCATCGGCAGACAGCGGTTGGGGTGCCGATGCCAGCCGAGCATCTCCTGCGGCGATGACCTCGGCGGTGTGCTGCCCGGCGTCAGGTGCGGGGCCGAGGATGTGCAACGGGGTGGCGCCGGCCAGCACGAGCCTGCCCGGCATCCGGGCGCCGTCGACGTCGTCCCAGAAGTTCCGATCTGCAAGCTGGGGACTGTCGAGCACGTCCTGCAGCGTGTTGACCGGGCAGATCAGCAACGAGTCCTGCAGGCCGCGCTCGATCATCTCGGCTTTCGTCTTGGTGAGGCAGAAGCGGGCGATGTCGTCCATCAGCCCCTCGATGACGTCGATGCTCTCCTCACCGGTCTGCAGTTGCAGCGCGAAGTTCACCCAGTCCTTGTTCAGGGTGTCGTCGTCACAGAAGCCCTCGGCATGCATCCAGGTCAGGAATCGCCTCACCATCGGCCCGATCATCGGGCCGAAGGCAACGGTGACGATGATGTAGCCGTCCTTGCAGGGGTAGATGGTGCGCAGCATCAGGTCGCCGAAGCGCACGCCGCCCGCCTCGCGCTGCACTTCTGCGAGACCCGCCGGGGCGTAGAGGATCGCGGAGAGTGCCGTCTCGCACACCGCCTGCTGTGTGGACAGATCGATGTGCTGGCCACGGCCCATGCGCGCCCGGTGCTCCAGGGCGACCAGCGCAGCCACTGCGGCTTGCGCGCAGCCATGCAGCCAGGCTTGGGGGATGCTGATGCGAACAGGGGGACGGTCGCTGTCGCCGGTGACAGCGAGCTGACCGCTCGATGCGAACAGCACCAGGTCGTCCGCCTG
Source organism: Candidatus Poriferisodalis multihospitum (assembly GCF_028283155.1). Lineage (NCBI taxonomy): Bacteria > Bacillati > Actinomycetota > Acidimicrobiia > Acidimicrobiales > Candidatus Poriferisodalaceae > Candidatus Poriferisodalis > Candidatus Poriferisodalis multihospitum. The sequence continues at coordinate 75,478 of NZ_JAPYOK010000097.1, forward strand.
CCAGTCGGCCTTGGGTCCCGTCTCGCCCCACGGCGTGATGTGCACCGTGATGAGCTGGTCGTTCGACTCCCGCATGGCTGCGAGGTCAATCTCGAACAGCGTCCCGTCGTTGTGCAGCACGATGTCGGCAGTCGCTGCCAGCGCCGCGACGTCAGCGGCGCTTGCAACCGTCACCGAGCGCTTGCCCCGGTTGTAGGCGTCATGCGAATAGCCACGCGGCCACCCGCCGGGCGGCTCGGCGAGCACTACATCAGCGCCGAGCTGCGCGAGCAGGTTGCCGGCGAACCAGCAGCGTTCATCGGTGAGATCCAGCACCCGATACGGACCGAGCATCTCGCCCCCAGGCTGTCGAATGGGCGACAGATGCTGTCGCCGCGGTTCCTGCGCCCGGACACTAGTTCTGCTTGCTGGGCACGCCGATGGCCGCGCCTGCGGCAGTTCGGCCGCTGCGCTACTCGGGCGTGACGTAGGCGGCGGTGAGGCCGCCGTCGACCTGCAGGTTGGCGCCTGTCATGTAGGACGAGTCGTCCGATGCCAGGAACAGCGCAGCAGAGGCCATCTCGTCGGCTTCGCCGAAGCGACCCATCGGCACGTGGACGAGCCTTCGCTGCTTCTTCTCGGGTGTGTCGAGGAAGGACATCAGCATCTCGGTTTGCAGCGGCCCGGGCGAGAGTGCGTTGACGCGGATGTTCTCCCGGGCGTGCACCACCGCCAACTCCCGCGTCAGCGCGAGCACGGCGCCCTTGGACGCCGTGTAAGCGATCTGTGGCGTTGCGGCGCCCACCGAGGCAACGAACGAAGCCGTGTTGATGATGGAGCCGCCGCCGTGACGGCGCATCGCTTCGACGGCGTGCCGGCAGCCGTACAAGACGCCCTTGATGTTGACGCCGAAAGTGCGGTCGATCGTCTCCTCGCCCGTTGCGATGGCGTCAGTGTCGTCGTCGAGCATGATGCCGGCGTTGTTGAACGCCACATCCAGCCCGCCGTACACGTCTTCGGCGCGGCCGAACGCTGCCGCCACGTCGGCGTCATCCGACACGTCGGCATGAACAGCGATTGCCTCGCCGCCGGCGCGCTGCACTTCGGCCACCGTGCCTTCGTTCGAATCTGCGATGTCGACGGCGACGATCTGTGCGCCTTCGGCCGCGAAACGCAGCGCCGTGGCCCGGCCGATCCCGCTGCCCGTACCTGTGATCAAGGCCACTTTGCCCTGCAGTCTCATGCCGCCTCCCTGTTCCGGATGCGCTTGCGGCAGCCTCGTCATTCCGGTTCTGGCGTGCGCGGCTGCCATGATCAGACGGCGCCGAACCGTCTCATCACACGACAGGACCGTAACCAATGACCGCTGCGTCTAACGCGCCACGACGAGACTCCTACGACGTGGTGATTGTGGGCGGCGCGGTCATGGGGTCGTCCATTGCCTGGGCGCTGTCGGCCAGCGGTGGTTTCGATGGCTCGGTGCTGGTGGTGGAGCGGGATCCGACGTACTCGCAAGCTTCGACCACGCATACGAACAGCTGCATGCGGCAGCAGTTCTCGAACCCGCTGAACGTGCAGATATCGCGCTTCAGCGCCGACTTCGTGCGGAACTTCCGCGAACGTCTCGGCGGCGATCCCGAGATCCCCGACATCTTCGTCCACCACTTCGGCTACATGTACCTCGCTGCCGATGAGGACTTCGCCGACACGCTGCGCCGCAACCAAGCCGTCCAAGCCGATCTGGGCTCGGGCACGCGCATCATGAGCCCGGCCGAGATCAAGGCCGACTACCCCTTCTACAACGTTGACGACATCCTCTGCGGCTGCCACAACCTGACCGACGAGGGCTATTTCGACTCGGGCACGATGTTCGACTGGTGGCGCCGCAAGGCCCGCCAGAACGGCGTCACCTACATCACCGACGAAGTTGTTGATCTCGTCATCTCAGCTGGACGTGTGACCTCGGCAGTGCTGGCATCGGGGCGCGAAGTCGGCTGCGGAACCCTGGTGAATGCCGCCGGGCCACGCGCAGTCGAGGTGGCCCGTATGGCAGGCGCAACCTTGCCGGTGGAACCGCGCAAGCGGTACACGTTCATCTTCGATGCAGCAGAGCCGCTCGACCGAGCCCTGCCGCTCACCATCGACCCGACCGGCGTCCACATGCGCAGCGACGGCGACGCCTACATGTGCGGTTGCACCCCTGATGTGGACCCAGCCGTCGACTACGACGACTTCGCCATGGACCATGACATCTTCGAAGCCAAGGTGTGGCCGGTGTTGGCCCATCGCGTGCCTGCCTTCGAACGCCTCAAGGTCACCCGCCAGTGGGCCGGCCACTACGCCTACAACACGCTCGACCACAACGTGGTGGTGGGGCCGCATCACGAGGTCGAGAACTTTGTCTTTGCCAACGGGTTCTCCGGCCACGGCATGCAGCAGTCGCCAGCCATCGGTCGGGCCGTGTCGGAGTGGATTGCCTACGGCGAGTACCGCACGCTGGATCTCACGCCGCTGGGCTACCAGCGCATCGTCGACCGGACGCCGTTCGTGGAGAGCGCCATCATCTGAGCCTGCTCCGCGCCGCCTCCGATGGCGCTGGCGGTACAGCACTACTCTCGCCCCGTGCGTTTCGGCATCTTCGATCAGCTCGAACAGCCCGGAGATGTGCCGTGGCATGAGCTCTACCGCCACCGCCTGGATTTGCTGGTTCGGGCCGAAAAGGCCGGGGTGTGGGGCTGGCACAAGTCCGAGCACCACCTGATCCCGCTCGACGCCGCGCCCAGCATCAACGTGTTCCTGGCAGCCGCCATCGAGCGCACCAGCCGCATCCGCATCTGCTCGCTGGTGCACCTGCTGCCCTTCTATCACCCGATCCGGCTGGCCGAGGAGCTGTGCATGCTCGACCAGCTCTCCGAGGGCCGGCTGGAGTTCGGCTTCGGCAAGGGCATCAGCGTGCCCGAGCACCTGCTGTGGGGCCTCGACCCCGATGATGCCATCGCGCAGACCGACGAGTCGCTGGAGCTGATCCTGGCGGCCATGCAGACCAGCGGGAACTTCAGCTTCGACGGGCAGTTCTACGAATTCCGCGACGTGCCGATCGAATTCGAGCCCTACCAGAAGCCCTACCCGCCGCTGTGGCGTCCCGGCCAGCTGGAGACGGCCGCCGAGATGGGCGTGCGCACCATGGCCGCGGGACCGCTTGCCGCCGTGGCTGCGAGCACCGCCCGCTACCGCGAGCTCCTCTGCGCGGCCGGCATCGGCCGGCACCACTCGCCGATGATCGGCGGCCTGCGGCGACTGGTGGTGGCGCCTACTGACGGTGAGGCCGACGAGATCGGGCGCCGCACCTGGGCTGCGTTCACCGAGCATCTGACACGGCTGTTCAGGCGCTACGAGATGACGCCGCCGAATGACCCGACGCTCGGGGGCGACTACGACAAGGCCAAGCACTTCCAGGCCGTCGTGGTCGGTTCGCCCCAGACAGTGCGTGAGCACTGCGAGCAATTCGCCGCAGAAGCCGGCACGGACTACTTCGTGGGCGTCTTCGCGTGGGGCGACCTGTCCGCCTACGAGGTGGACCGCTCCTTCGATCTCTTCGCGGAGCACGTGATGGCCCCGCTGGCGGCGCACTGAGCGCCCGGTCACTTACGCTTCGGCCGCCCCAGACAAGAATCGAGGATGACCAGCCATGAGCCAATGGAGCCGAGACGAGATCGAAGTGGCGCTTGCCACCTACCAGGCGGCGAGCAAGAAGGCGGGACAGACCGGCGACTGGCGCGACTGGGCGGACTGCTTCACCGAAGACGCCACCTACGTCGAGCACTTCTTCGGCACGATGATCGGGCGGGAGACCATCTACGAGTGGATCCAGTCCCAGATGAGCGAGTGGCCGGGATCGGAGATGGTCGAGTTCCCCATCGAGTGGCACATCATCGATGAGGAACGGGGCTGGGTGGTGTGCCAGATCTGGAATCGCATGGGCGACCCCGGCGACGGCTCGGACCATCGGGAGTACAACTTTTCGCTCCTCAAGTACGCGGGCGATGGCCTGTGGAGCTACGAGGAGGACATCTACAACCCGAACCGCTTCATCGAGATGCTGGAGGGGTACGAGGCCAGCAAGGCGGCGCTCGCGACCGAGACATCCTGAGCGCACCCGGGTTGGCTGCCCCGAACCGCCGAGACATATAGTCACAACAGGACTGCAGCAGGGGGGCTCGAATGACTGCACTGCATCCCAATGGCGTGAACCACCTGGCCCTGTCCACCCGCGACATGAAGGGTCAGCTGGAGTTCTGGTGCGATGTGCTGGGCCTGCCGCTGAAGGCCCTGTACTGGATGCACGGCGTGGACGGCACCTACCACGGCTTCGTGGAACTCGCTCCCGACAGCTACGTCGCGTTTGTGCAGCATCCGGACAATGCCAAGGACATCGAGCTGGGGGTCACCCACGCCGGCGGGCCGGGGGAGCCGGTGACTGCAGGCACCATGCAGCACGTGGCCTTCAACGTCGACACATTCGACGGCTTCATCCAGTCGATCTACTTTGCTGGCCCTGAAGGCCTAGCCCTGGAAGTGGCCTGTGGGTCAGCCATCCCCGTCGAGCAATGGGTGGACCCTGAAGTCCAGGACCTGTGCGGGATCTCTGCGGCCGAACTGGAACAGTTGAAGTACCCGGTGGAATACAGCCGTCCGGTCGAGCCCGTGCCTCAGCCGTCGGGCGATACCGGCATGCCGCGGCTGATGCCCGAGGACCACTACGACATGGTGATGAGCCTGCCCGATCAGGTGGTGTGGGACCGGATGAGCGAGACCACGCCCCCGGTCGCTGCCGACTGAGCCTTGCACGAGGCAGGCGCAGCTGGCCCAGCGAAGTTCTGACTGCGGGCAGGTTGCCGCATGCGCTTGTTCTCTCACCGCAAGCGAGCCGCGGCAGCCGGTCCGCTGCCCACCGAGCTGCTGCCCCGGCTCGCGCCCGGGGCGTTCGACGCGAGCAAGGAATTGCCCGGACCGCCGCCCGCATCGGCCACACCTGGCGAGTGGAGCGTCTCGCACACGTTCGGTGACATCGTCGACGTGTTTGTGGCGTGCCGGACAGCGGATGTGCTGGCCGCGCCTGCGCCCATGCCCAGCACTCAGGCCGCGGTGGACAACATGCGCGGGTATTGCTTCTTCCTCGATGCCGACCTTGCGGGCATCTGCAAGCCGTCGCGGCGGTGCTGGACCACCGAGCCGATCGAGGGGCACCGCAGTGCCATTGCCATCGTGGTGGCGCTGGGGCGGCCCATCCGGCCCGGAGAGCCGGGATACGAGTGGATCAGCGGCTCTGAACAGGACAACGCTGACCTGCGTGCCACCGAGATCGCCACCGTGCTCACTCGCTATCTAGGCACCCTCGGCTATGCGGCCACCGCACACACCGCAGCGGCTTCCGATGTGGACCGGTTCCGGATCGGCGTCGAAGCCGGGGTACTCGAGGCCGGGCGTCGCGGGCTGGGACATCCCTTCCTGAAGCGGGGGTTCGCCCTTGCGGCGGTCACGACGAATCTGGAACTCACTCCCGACGGCCCGCTCGCGCCGCGCAATTTCGTGCAGAACCGGCGCATCTCCCTCCGGCACTGGCTGGGCTGGGGTGGCACCCGGCCGGGGTGGAGCCGTCTGGACGGGCGGCACCGGCCGTGGCACCTCGGCCGCTACCCGATGGAGAAGGTGAAGCGGATCGACGAGCCGACGACGCTGGTCATACCCGAAGAGGTCACGCGACCTGCGGCGCGGCACAACTTCTTCGTGCGGGCCGGCGCCGGCGACCTAGGCCCTCGCCCGCGCAAGGAGGTGGCTCGCTTCATCCGCAAGGCGCCGCATGGCATCGCCTCGCAGGAGATGTTGCGGCGGTTGGTTCCGCTGCAGCGGGGCGAGGCTGCCCACGAGGCCGGCCCGGGTGCGGACGACCCAGGAGCGAATGCCGACGCAGTCAAGGCGCTCGGGCACTTCATCGGTGCGGACATGACCGGCGTGTGCGAGGCGCCCGAATATGCCTGGTATTCCCACCGCCCCGACGGCTCTCCCATCGAGAAGCTGCACCGCAACGCCATCGTGTTTGTGCTCGACCAGGGTTTCGAGACGATGGAAGGGGCCTCGGGTGACGACTGGATCAGCGGCGCACAGTCGATGCGGGCCTACCTGCGGGCGTCGATCATCGCCAACGCGATCGCCGCCCAGATCCGCCGGCTCGGCTACGCCGCACAGGCACATACCGCGGCCGACGACGAGATCAATCACATCCCGCTGTTGCTGTCGGCAGGCATCGGCGAGCTGTCGCGCATCGGCGAACTGGTGCTGAACCCGTTCGTAGGCCCGCGATTCAAGTCGGGCGCCGTCACCACCGACATGCCGCTCACCGCGGATCTCCCGATCGACTTTGGCTTGCAGGACTTCTGCACGAAGTGCACCAAGTGCGCCCGCGAGTGCCCGGTCGGCGCCATCCGCTTCGGTGACAAGGTGATGTTCAACGGGTACGAGATGTGGAAGCCCGATGTGGACCGCTGCGCCCGCTACCGCATCACCAACATGCGCGGCTCCGCGTGCGGGCGCTGCATGAAGACGTGCCCCTACAACGTCGAGGGTGTGCTGGCCGAGCGCCCGTTCCAGTGGGCTGCCATGAAGCTGCCGTTCGCGCGGGCATGGATTGCCCGGCTCGACGACAAGCTCGGCCGCGGCGAGATCAACGAGCAAAAGAAGTGGTGGGTGGACATCGAGGTGCTCGACAACGTCCCTGTCGAACCGCCGAAAGGCGCGAACACCCGCGGGCTCAACCTGGACCGCAAGCCGCGTGACGAGTCTGGGTTCGCGCTCTTCCCGCCCGAGATGGCCCCGCCCGGGCCCGACGGCATGGCGCCGTTCCCGCTCGATCGCCAAGCGGGCATTGCAGCCTCCCAAGAGGCCGAATGCCCCGACACCGCCCGCGAGCGCACTGGGCGCTGAAGCGACTGGCGCCGCATGAGCATCTGCCAGACAACGCCGCACCGCGGCGCTTGACAGCGAAAGGACTTTCCATGGCTGATGTCAGAGGCGCCCACTTGGTGGGAAGCGCTCCTGTGAGCGAGCCGAACGAACTCTTCGCGCTGGTTCGCGATCACCTCGCCGGCCATGTGCGGCGGGTGCCCGACGGCGAGGTCGGCGAGCGGGACACCTGGATTGGGTGGCAGTTCCCCAAGCTCGGCTTGTGCCCCCAGTTGGAGATCAGATCGGTCAAGTCGGCCTATCTCGAACGAGAAATTGCCCAATATGAGACGACCGAGGGTGCGGGGCGGCTCGAACTCGCCGACTTGGGCTACGCCGACGCGGCGCTTGGCTCGTGGGAATTGTTCGCAGCCGCACAGCAAGCAGGAACATTGCCCGGCTCGGCTCGGTTCATGGTGGGTCTGCCGTCTCCCCTGAGCGTCGTCACCATCTACGTCGCGCCGTCGTCGCGACCGGCTGTGCTCGAAGCGTGGACTGAGGCCATGGAGGACCAGCTCGCTCGCATTCTGGCCGGCATCCCGAACGACCGGTTGGCCATCCAATGGGAGGTGTGCATCGAGTTCGGGATTCTGGAAGGCCTGTGGACGTACCTCGACACTGACCGCAGCGGCGCTGACGCCCGCCACGGCATCGGAGAGCACATCGTGCATCTGGGCAATCTCGTGCCGGATGAGGTCGAGATGGGCTACCACCTCTGCTACGGCGACGCCGGGCATCAGCATTTCGTCGAACCGAGTGACACGGGACATCTGGCATGGGCCGCGCAAGCTCTGCTGGCTGGGATGCAGCGGCGCATCAACTGGATCCACTTGCCAGTCCCGAAGCAGCGAGATGATCTTGTGTACTTCGAGGCGCTGGGGCAGGTTGAGATCCCCGAAGAGACCGAGCTGTATCTCGGGCTCGTCCACGAGACCGGTGGCACCCAGGGAACCCGTCGACGAATCGAGGCAGCGTCGCAGGTGATTTCCCGGTTCGGCCTGGCCACCGAGTGCGGATTCGGCCGCCGCCCGCTTTCCCAGATCCCCGCGCTGCTCGACCAGCACGCCGCCCTCAGCGAGCCCTGGCGTTTGTGAGGCAGTCGACGGCGAAGCGTGGCCTCTGGCCAGCGTTACCATCGCCGCACTGACGGCGCTCGGACCGAGGGGCTGGGGAGGTGCGGCGGTGCAGTTCTGCAGGGTCCGCAGTGTTGCTGAGGCGGTTGACGAGCTGAGCCGTTGGGGCACCGAGGGCCGCATCTTGGCGGGCGGCACCGACGTGATGCCCCAGTACCTGCGAGGCGAGCAGTCGCCGGCCGCATTCATCGACATCAGCGGGATCGACGGCTTGAGTGGCATCTCCGACGTCGGCGGCGCGACGAGCATCGGCGCGCTCGTCACGATGCGACGGCTTGCCACGGCGTCGCTCATTTCGGTGAGGCATCCGGCGCTGTGCGAGGCGGCTGGCGCGGTGGGGGCGTGGCAGACGCAAACCGTCGCCACGCTGGGCGGCAATATCTGCACGGCAGCCGCGACGGCCGACACGCTGCCGGCCCTGTTGATCGCTGATGCTCAGCTGACGCTCGTGTCCAAGTCGGGCCGTCGTCGCATCGGGCTGGAGGACTTCCTCGCAGGCTCCGGTGCGACGGCGCTGCGACCCACCGAGCTGCTGCGCGCCGTCGAACTGGAGCCGCTCGGCGAACGCAGCTCCGAGGGATACCTGAAGGTGGCGCGGCGCAGTGCCATGGACCTGGCCGTCGTCGGCCTGGCGCTCCGGCTCGACGTTGCTCCCAGCGGGGTGATCGATGGCGTGCGCATCGCGATGTGCGGCGGTGACCAATCTGCACATCGAGTACCTGCCGCCGAGTCCGCGTTGTTGGGCACACGGCTCAGCGACGATCCCGGCGCCTTCGGTGAGGTCGGAGCGGTGCTGGCCGACGCGGTGGGACCTGCGGCGTTGCCCGAAGCGCAGTACCGGCGCCGCGTGCTGCCCGGTCTGTTCGACCGGCTCGCTCGACGCTGTGCAGGTGAGATTGCCGGGGCGGGTGCCTGATGCCGGCGTCACCCTCAGAGCAGAACGTGACCGTCCGGCTCGTAGTGAATGACCGGGCGCACGAGTTGGAAGCAGATGCGGGAGAGACACTGCTGGCGACGCTGCGGGACCGCCTGGGGCTGACGGGCCCCAAGGAGGCCTGCGGCGAAGGCGAGTGCGGCGCCTGCACCGTGCTGGTGGACGGAGGGCCGGTTGCGTCCTGCATCCTGGCCGCCGGCTCGACGAATGGCCGAGCCATTCGAACTGTCGAAGGACTGGCCGGGGCGGGCGACCTGACGACGCTGCAGCAGGCATTTGTACGCCACGCGGCAGTCCAATGCGGCTACTGCACGCCTGGGGTGCTGATGGTGCTCACGGCCCTGCTGGAGGAGGTGTCTGAGCCGACCGAGGCGGAGGTGAGGCAGGCGCTGGCAGGCAACATCTGCCGCTGCACCGGCTACCAGCAGATCGTCGAGGCGGCGGTGGATGCCGCCCGGGCGGTGGCATCGTGAGCGCGCTGGGCACCAGCCCGGAACGCAGCGATGCCGATGCGAAGCTGCGCGGACAAGCGGTCTACGGCGCCGACCTGTCGAAGACCGGGATGCTGTGGGCGGCGCTCGCGAGGTCGCCGGTGGCCGCAGGTCACCTTCGGGCGATCGATCCGGTTCCCGCGCTTCGCATTGACGGGGTGCTGGAGGTGGTGACTGCTGCCGACGTGCCGGATTGGCGCACCGGTGTGATCGTGTCGGACACTCCCATGCTGGCAGCGGACTACGTGGCCTATGAGGGCGAACCGGTCGCGATCGTGGTTGCAGAGAGCCGAGCGGCAGCCGAAGCCGGAGCTCGATCGATTGCCGTTGACATCGAGCCAGTCGAGCCCGTGTCCACGCCTGAGCAAGCACTGGCACCGGGTGCGCGCCTGGTGCATCCGGAGTGGAACCGCTTCGCTGTCGCAGGCGGGGCCGACATCGGGCGCAACGGCAACGTGGTCGCAGAAGTCGTGCACGACCCGGGCGACCTCGACGAAGCGTTTGCGGCAGCGGACTTCGTGGTGGAAGGCACCTATCGCACTCCCCGGCAATACCAAGCGCATCTGGAACCCAAGATGGCGCTTGCCACCTACGAGTCGGGCCGGTACACCATCGAGGTCTCCCATCAGTACCCATTCCGCCTGCGGGACCGGGTGGCCCAGATCCTGGGTGTCGCACCGTCCGCTGTGCGGGTGGTGGGACATCACATCGGCGGCGGTTTCGGGGCCAAGCTCGACGTGAGCCTCGAAGCCTTCGCCGCACTGCTGGCGCAGCGCTACCGACGCCCGGTGCGCATGCAGCACACTGCGCTCGAAGAACGGCTGGCGGCGCCGTGCCGGGCCAATGCGATTACCGCTGTGCGCTCGGCCGTGCGGCGTGACGGCACGATTCTGGCGACCGATGTGGAGATCGTGTCCGACAGCGGCGCGTACGCCAACAATGGCCCGGCACTGTCGTCGATTCCCATGTTCGTCTTCGGATCGATCTACCGGGTGGGCACCGCCCGGATCTGGACTCGCAACGTGTACACGAACACTGCCCCGACGGGCGCCTACCGGGGCGTCAACGGACCGTGGCTGGTGTTTGCCAACGAGCGTCACATGGATGCCATCGCCGATGCGCTGGGCCGTGATCGCCGGGAGTTCCGGCTGGCCTCGTTGGCACGCGACGGCGACCTGATGCGCAACGGTCAGCCCCTCGAGCAGGTGTCGATCTTGCGAGAGGCGTTTGATCGCGTGGATGACTTGTCCGGGTGGCAGGACGCTGGTGCAGGCGAATTGCGAGGCGTCGGGCAGGCGGCTGCCATCTGGCTGACGAATCCGATGCCGGGCCACGCAACCGTGAAGCTGAACGAGGACGGCACCGCCACCGTGATCACCTCGGCGACCGAGAACGGCTCGGGCGCCGTCGCCACCGGGCTGAGGCAGATTGCAGCCGAGGCTCTGGGGCTCGCGACCGACCAGGTCACCGTGACCATGCCCGATACCGACGCCACCGGATACGACGCAGGTTCGCAGGGCAGCCGGACCACCCACGTGGTGGGCCGGGCCATCGCCGACGCCTCAGCCGAGGTGCGCAGCCAGGTGCTCGACCAGGCCTCGCAGATGCTCGAGGCCGCGCCGGAGGATCTCGTGATCACCGACGGCGTGGTGTCGGTGGCCGGCGTGCCGACCGCCAGCGTCACGCTCGGCCAGGTTGCCCAGTCGGTCACGTGGACCGAGGGGCCGATCGCGGCCGGCGCCTCCTACGTCACACCCACACCACCGCATGACCCGCTGTGCGCGACCGGCATGCTGATCAAAGGATGGCCCACGCCCACCTATCACCTGCATCAGGCAGAGGTGAGCGTGGACGCTGTCACCGGCCAGGTCACCGTGGACCGGTACATCGTGTGTCAGGAGGTCGGCAGGGCGGTTCACCCCGACGCCATCACCGGGCAGATTCAAGGCGGTGTCGCCCAGGGCTTGGGTTTCGCCCTGAGCGAACGGGTCGATCTGGACCACGGCCGCTACGTTCAGCGCACGTTCAAGCAACACGGGCTCCCGCTCGCGGCGGACGTGCCCAGGGTGGAGGCCATCGTGATGGAGCACGCCGACCCAGCCGGTCCCTTCGGCGCCAAGGGCGCGGCTGAGCCTCCCGTGGTGCCGGTGGCAGCCGCTGTCGCCAATGCCGTAGCCCACGCCATCGGCGCACCGGTCGACGTGCTGCCGATCACGCCTGAAGCCGTGCTCGACGCGTTGGAGCGCGCACAGTGAGCGAGGCGTCGCCCCGGGTGGCCGGCACCCTTCGCATCGGTGTCGATGTCGGCGGCACCAATACCGACGCAGTGGCCATGTCCGGCAACGAGGTGGCGGGCTGGGCCAAGGCCGTCACGACGGCTGATGTCACCGCTGGCATCGTGACCGCAGTGCGCTCGCTGCTGGCCGGCGACGACCTGCCGACCGCTGAGATCGGTGCCGTCATGATCGGCACCACCCACTTCACGAATGCCTTGGTGGAAGGCCGCCGGCTGGTGCCGACGGCGGTCGTGCGCCTCGGGCTGCCTGCCACCAAGGGCATCCCGCCCTTCATCGACTGGCCCGACCGGTTGCGAGGTGTGCTGGGCCATCACGTATATCTGTGTCACGGCGGTCACGAGTTCGATGGGCGGTTGATCACCCCCATCGATCATGGCGAGCTGAGGGCAGCGGCCCGCGACATCGCCTCGAAGGGCGTGCGATCGGTGGCGGTGGCGTCGGTGTTCTCGCCGGTGGACGACAGCTACGAGCACGAGGCGCAAGAGGTGCTGCTCGACGAGGTGCCAGAGCTCGACATCAGCCTCTCCAGCGAGATCGGCAGACTCGGGCTGCTCGAACGCGAGAACGCCGCCATTGTGAACGCCTGCTTGCGCCCGTTGGCCGAGCGGACGGTCGCTGGGCTCGTCGAGGCACTGGTGCAGCTCGGCTTGGACTGCCCGCTGCACGTCAGCCAGAACGACGGCACGCTCATGAGCGCCGACTTCGCTCGCCGCTACCCGGTGGCAACGTTCGCCTCAGGGCCCACCAACTCGATGCGTGGGGCAGCCTTCCTGAGCGGCATCCGCGACGGA
>NZ_JAPYOK010000098.1:0-27671 GCF_028283155.1 Candidatus Poriferisodalis multihospitum
AGCGGTCATCGGCAGCCTCCTGCGCTGAGACAGCCAACCTTGACCGATGCTGCTTGAAAAAACTCAGAACCTGTCGCGCGAAGTCAGACGCAACACAGTCGTTGTGGCAGTTGGGGCAGACAGTGAGGAGGTTCTCATAGTCGGTGGGCCCGCCGTATTGCCAGTGGTCGATGTGGTGGTGCTGGCAACGTTCGGGCGACATGCCGCAGCCCACGCAGCCCTTGTCGCGCAAGGCGAGCGCTGCGCGTTGGAGCTCGGTGGCGGTGCGGCGGCTGCGTCCCATGCGCAAGTCGCCAGTGGCGGCTTCGAAGATCGTCGGCAGCACCTCGGCATCGACGGCGATGCGTGCAATCTCGCCAATGGGTACCGGAGTGCCATCAGCGAGACGTCCGTTGGTGAGCTGGTGGTTGACCAGGTCGTAGTCAGCCACCACGATCAGCGACGTCCCCGCAGGACGCTTCGCGTCGGGTTCGAGGATGAGCTGGCAGATCGCGTCCGCTGCACGTTGTGGCGGTGTGCGCCGCGCATCGGGGTCCTCGTTGCTGAACAGGCGCCGCTCCACAGCGGCGACCGCACTGCCGAGCCGCGCACCGGTAACCGGGTCGACCTCGAGATGCAGCACCGTCATGCCGTCACTGCCTCTGGTCACGATGGTGCCCGAGCGCGCCTGGCGCTGCCGTTCCAGCACCGACACGCCGTCGTCCTCGTTGACGTCGGCCACATGGCGCGCCACAGTGCGGCGGAACTCGTCATAGCCCTCATGGGCCGCCCGTTGGGCCAGATACCGCTCGTCGACCGGAGCGTCGTCGGCAGCGCGAGCGATTATCTGCGCGTGACCCACCGGCACCGAGCCTGCAGCGAGCCCATCCCGGGTCGCGTCCAGACTGCCGAGCCGCACCGCGTCGCGCACATCGCTGCGAGCCTTCCGGCCAGACACCGACATCTCGTTGGTCGCTGCATGCGCAGCCGCGCCGTCGCCGCTGCGACGCGCTATCTCACCCAGAGTGTCGGCCTTCATCGCAGCCAGCCGCGATTCCGCCCGCGCTATCTCACCCAACCGAGCCCGCAACCCCGCCCCACACAGCACCGTCACGTCAGCCGCATCCACGCGCACTCCGCCCGACGCAAACACGCCAGTCGTTCCGTCGGCCGGAACGGCGTTCGTGGCCTGAGCGCTGCCGGAAGCCGGTTCGCTATCGCTTGCCATAGAACAATTGTACGAATGGGGTGTGACATCAAAGATGCCGGGGCTTTGGTTCGGGCCTGGGTCTGACTCCGGGCATCACGGGATTGACGCCTGCCTGCGGAGCTGCGGGTCCAGTGCCTGGGCCGCTGGCGCGCGACCGATCGGGTGGGCGGCTTATCCCGACGCAGGCTCAGAGGCGGTTGGGCGCTCCGTCGATCTCATCAGGTGTTCGGCAAGGGCGGCGATTTGAGCGTCGATGTCGCTTGGGGTGCCCGAGAGGTCAATGGCGACAGCGTGGAGTTTCGTTCCCGCGTGCCGAACCGTGATTGCTGACCCAGCTAGAGCTGTGACACCGCCATCGTGACCCGGAGCATCTTCTGCGCCCCCAGCGACTCCAACCGATCCAGCTGAACCGCCAGGTCCGGCGGATGCGTCGCGATCGACATCAGCGCAATAGATGAGGGTGCCTTCCCTCAGCTTGAGCGCTGTGGTGTAGGCCAGCAATTGGTAGTAGTCGCCGTGCCGTGCGAGCGGCCCGGCAAGGCCCGTGGTGCTCGTATCAGCTTCTGCGAGCTTGTACTTGAGGTCGGCGACACCGACGGTTTCGCTGCGGTGACGGAAGATGAGGTCCGGCTTGATCTGGACTTGGCGCTCGTCATCGAGATAAGGCCGTGTCTGAGCTCGCACATCCAACCGCCCGCACAGCGCTCGCTGGAGCCGGGCCGCCACGAAATCCTCGAAGAGTTGGTTCATGTCCAGCATGAACGCTGATGCCGCGGTGTCGCCGTGCTGGTCCTGCAGGGTGCAGTTGGCCAGTATCAGACGTGCCAGCGCCAGCGCCGGCCGATAGTGCTCGTTCAGCCGGCTGTATTGGATGCGATCAAGACGGTCCAGCGCCATCGTCACGGTGGGTTCGGCCACCCCATCGAGCGCAGCGAGCAGCCGGCGAAGCCGCCGCCGATCGTCGTGAGGCACGTCGGGCACACGCAGCGCCAGTCGAACTGCAGCTCTCAGGCAGCGGTTCTCGTCCACGTCTGCGGTGAATTCGTCCCACGAGCACGCCATCGGCACCAGTACCCCGCCCCGACGGAACTGCCGCACGAAGTCGATACGGCCTCGCAGCGCGAGCAGGTCATCCTCTTCGTGCCGGTAGTGATGGAAGAGCCCACGCGCGAGCGTGGTTTCTGCCGTACGTGAGAAGAACGACACCAGCGCCGGCAGCAGCTCGTCGTTAGTTGCGTAGTCGATGGCCTCGGCCTGCCACGTCTCCGACGGCAGCCCCACTTCCAGCAGGAAGAACAGGTTCTCGGGCTTGATCTTCGGCCGCACGATGATGCGTAGGTCGTCCAGAGTGAACGCCCCGACCCACTGCCGAGTCGACACCTTCCACCAGCCGCGCTCTCGATCGATTGCCACCGACACCCACGGCGTCTCCCCAAGACGGCGCGCCACTTCGTCATCCAGCCGCAAGCGCTCGGTGCTCCACTCCTGAAGCACAGTCCGTCTGCCTTGGCCCGCGTCACGACCCATCTCGAGGGCGTCCGGCCTCACCGCAGCATCGACGAATGACACTTACTCGCCACCTTGGCCTTCGGCGCCTTCATCACCTCCGGACGGGGGTTCACCGTCATCGACAGATCCGTCCGGTGTTGGCGTTTCCGAACCCGACTCAGTCGCGCCGGGCCCGTGACGCTTCCAAACCTCGTGGAACCGGTAACTGTCGATTACCTCCTGGCGACCGAAGAACTGGTCCTCAATCAGCGGCTCAATGTTGTATTCCCAGATTCGCCGTACGCCGTCCTTGTTCAAGTTGTTCTTCATGAAGTGGCTCGGCCCGATGAGCATGTGGTCACCTCCGAGATCGCCGCGGAGTCGCGCGTTGACGCCATCGAGCAAGTCAGCGATCCACGTCTGCCCCTGCTCGTTCTGTTCGCACCAGCGCCGCAGCAACCCCGCCGTCGGCTCACGATCTGGGAAGAACGGCACGAAGTGGAACCGCCGCCGCATCGCCGCGTCTATGAGCGCAATCGACCGGTCGGCCGTGTTCATCGTGCCGATGATCCATAAGTTGGACGGCAGCGTGAAGCCATCAACCGGTCGATACTGCGTTTGAGTCCACTCATCGCGATACTCCAGCAGATAGAGCAATTCGCCCAGCACCCGGGGCAGGTTCGCCCGATTGATCTCGTCGATCACCATGACGTGCCGCTGATCCGGATTGGCTTCGGCGAACTCTGCCAGCTTCACCAACGGTCCCGGCGTGAGCCGGTACGTCATGTTGCCGTCATCGTCGACAGACGGCCGGTATCCCTCGAAAAAGTCCTCGTACGAGTACGCCGGGTGGAATTGCACCAGCGAATATGGTCCGTCGTCCTCATATTCCTCATCGTCTTGGATGCCTGTCAGCGCCCATGCCAGACCGCGAGCAAAGTGCGTCTTGCCGGTTCCTGGCGGTCCATACAGGATTACCTGTCCCTTGTCCTCAAGCAGGTCGACAACATCGTTGAGGAACTCCACCCCGCACAGCAGATCTTCAGCCGCTTTCCCAAGCGCAACCGCGAGACTCTCCCGAGACGGATCAGACTCGTCATCACCGTCGTCGTCGGGTTCAACGTCGCTGGCGTCTTGCACTTCGGCCAGCCAGTACAAAAACTGCGCCATTCCCCAGCTGTCAACAAAATCGCCGTCGCTGAAGAACGGGTGCAACAACTGCGCCAGCAAGTCGTTGGAGCGAACGACGAGATCTCCGATGCTGTGGGTTCCTCGACTTGCGTCTAGTAACCCCCGCGCTTCGTCCACCGTTGAGTCATCGAATAGATCGAGTCGATCGAGCAATTCGATCATGTCGAGCTTGCCGGGCCACTTGGAATTGGCGGAACGGAGCTTGAAGTTCGGCAAGAAGCGATTGGGCCACGTGATCGCCAGCATCCGGGTTGCCATCAACTCCCCGAAACCCTTCACGTTGCCGATGGTCTCGTCGAATCGTGCGGTGAGCTCGCCAGGGCCATGGCAGAGCCTGTGGATCTGGTCCCGCATACCGGGCCAGTCGGCCTCGCTAACGTCTCGAAGTGCAGCGTGCATACCTGCGACCACACCGGCACCGCCGTAGTCGTACTTGGTGGTATTCCATACGACTCTGAGCTGGTCACGTTGGCCGTAGCTCAGGCTCGGAAGCGAGTTCAGTACCTGTTCGAACTCGGCCCGCGCTGCTCGGTGGTGCGGCACGTCCTCACCTGGGTACCCCGAGTCTCGAAACTGCTGTACTAGTTCTTCGAGCGTCGGCGAGTGCAGATCAGTGCCCTGCCAGTACTGGCACCACACCTGGATCCTGCGCCTGATGTAGTCGCGTTGTCGTGGAGACTCCACCGTGCCCCATACAACGAACGCCTCCTCGACAGCCGAAGAATTCCATGCCGCCGGGTTCCGATCAGTTGAACACGCGAACCTGATCCACTTCGAGACGTGCCTACGCCGATTCTTGATCGTGCTCGGCCTCCGTCCACGATGCCGCAGAAAGCTCAGGTATTCCTCAAGCCGCGACATCCACATGGCGATCTCGTCGCGTCCTGCGGACTCAGCGGCAGAAGCTCGGCGGTGAACGACCTGATCGCCCGACAGCCAGCGACACCAATTTTCGAGGTCCTTTGTATAGGCGTAGCGCGAGGAATCCGCCAAATCCCGCTGCCGGTCAAGCAACTCGCCGACGAGATCATCAGCTAGCTCCGCAGGACTGTGCCCCCGTTGCAGTGCGAACTCGATCCAGCGGCGCGCGATGCTGCTGCGCTGGCCGTACGTCGACTCCCCAACGCCCCGCTCGTCCCGCAGGTAGCTCACATACTCCTCAAGGCGTTGCATCCAAACCTGCTCGTCGTTCATGATGGCGAACCTACTGCCGGGGTGCGACATGGTGTTCGGCTCTGCCTCGGAACGTGTGGCAGCTCTCCATGCGTGAATGACGAGGCCGATGACAGCCCATCCGGTGGTACGGCCGTCGTGATGTCGGCGCACGAGGCTGCGCTGTTGAGGAACCGCGAGTTGATGGCACAGATCGAGGCCGATCAGGCGGACCCGTTGCCGGCTATCCGTTCGGAGGCGAGACGTCCTCGCTGAGACTCAGATACCGCGCCCTGATCGGGGCGCCAGTTCCTCTGCAGGGGTGCGGCAGGGCGTCGTAGGGTGACGCGCATGTGGATTCGCCTCCGTCAGATTGCTGTTACTACCGCCGACTTGGCCCAGACCTCGGCGGACATCCAGAGTGTCCTCGGCGTCGAGCCGTGCTTCACCGATCCAGGTGTCAGCGGCTGGCCGAGCGCTGGAGCCAGATCGCGCAGATCGACCTGGGCACCGACAGCGACGGCCACTCCACGATCCAACTCGACAACGCCACGCTGAGGTTCGTGCAAGAAGAGGACGGCCGCGGCGAAGGCCTCGGCGGCATCGATGTCGCGACCGTGGATCGTGACGGGGTGCTGGCAGCGGCCCGCACCCGGGACTGCTACGTGAACGACAGCCAGGTGGCGCTGGCCGGCCTGCGGGTCAACCTCGTCGACGCCAGCTGAGCCGACCTCGCCAACTCCAGCTGAGCCAAGCCCGCCGACGCTGGGCTGCGGGTCAATCTCGTCGACGCCGGCTGAGCGGGCTTGCCGGCGCGAGTCGGCCTACCATCGGCATCCGCCGCAGGTTGCCGCTCTGCCTCAAGCGGGAGGGCGCGACCACACAAGGAGGTTCTTGCCGATGAGCGAGATCGTTGACCAGTTCAAGCGCTCCGTCGCGCTCTTCGATTCGGTGGTGGCCAGCGTGCCCGATGGTGCCTGGGGCAACGACACCCCGTGCGCCGACTGGAACGCAACCGAACTGCTGCGCCACCAGTGCGGCGTACTCGATGCGCTCGCCGGCATCGCCCGTACCGGCGAGGTGAGCATGCCCCAAATGGCCGACGACGCCGGCGATCCGGCGGCCCAGTGGCAAGCCACCCGGGACGGCGTGCTCGACGCAATAGACGGGGCCGACCTGTCTGCCGAGGACAAGTACTGGTTCGGGCCGATGAGCTTCGAGAACTTCGTGGGCATGGTGCAGTGGGATCCGCTGACCCATGCATGGGACCTGGCCCAGTCCACCGGCAACCCCATCGACCTGCCTGATGACCTGTGCGAAGCCACCCTCGCACGGGTGCAAGCACTGGGCGACATTCCCCGGAAGTGGCGATTGATCACCGACGCAGTCGATGTGCCCGACGATGCCCCGATGTCGCACCGCTACCTCGGCTACGTCGGGCGCCAGCCGTGAACGCCGGCGCTGAGAGCGAAGCCGGCCCCGCAGACGCCGGCAGCGAGCATGCCGTGCCGCAGCGCTGGCAGATCGGCGAGGTCACCATCACGTCGATCTCGGAAACCGCCACGCCCACATCGCCACGGTTCCTCTATGACGGAGTGAGCAAGGGCGGGGTGCTGGCCCGCGCAGAGGCCGCGCCCTGGCTGCGACCGCATTTCGTCAGCGACGACGGCTACCTGCTGCAGCGCATCCACACCTGCGTGATCTCTGCCGGAGAGCACCGCATAGCGGTGGACACCTGCGTCGGCAACAACAAGCAGCGTTCCAACCCCCTCTGGCATGAGCAGCAGGGCCCGTTCCTCGACGACATGACCGCAGCGGGCTTCCCGCCCGAGGCCATCACTCATGTGGTCTGCACCCACCTGCACGTGGACCACGTGGGCTGGAACACCTGCCTGAGCGCCGACGGCGAATGGGTGCCCACATTCCCCAACGCGGAGTACCTGTTCTGCGCTCCCGAGTACGACTACTGGGCCAACCACGAGGACCTGTTCGGCGATGCGGTGTTCGAGGACTCCGTGGCACCCGTCGCCGCAGCGGATCGCGCCAACATGGTCGAGGCCGTCGACAGCATCTGCCCGGAGGTGTCGTTCCAGTCGACGCCGGGCCACACCCCGGGTCACCTTTCCGTGGTGATCCAAGACGGCGGCAAGCGGGCAATCATCACCGGCGACATGGCGCACACCCCGATGCAGCTCGCCGACCCCGATCTCAGCTCGATGTTCGACACCGACCCCGACGAGGCCCGCCGCACCCGCCACGAGGCCTTCGGCGATTGGGCCGACGGTGAGACGTTGGTGATCGGCACCCACTTCGGGGGACCCACCGCCGGCATCATGGTCCCCCACCAGGGCGCCTACCGCCTCGACTGCGACTGACCCCCTCGGGTCGGTTGTGGCGTCCGCGACGGCAACGCCACCAACCGGGACCGAACGGCAGGGCCGCGCTAGTGGCCGCCGCGCAGCAGCGTCGCAATGCCGGAGGCCAACCGCTCGCGACGGCCCGTCCGCTGCTCTCGGTGGTCCGCCACACCGAGCAGCGCCCGACTGGCACGCACCCCCAGCCAGCGCAGCGGCTCGGGCTCCCAGCGCCGGGACCTGACTCCCACCCACGGCAGGCTCGTACGTTCAGTGTCCAGCCCGCAGACCAGTTCGGCCATGGTGCGCCCGGCAAGATTCGACGCTGCGACACCCTCCCCCACATAGCCGCCCAGTACCCCCTCGCCCGTCCGCGGGTCAAAGCGGACACCGGGCAGCCAGTTGCGTGGGATGCCGAGCACCCCGCCCCAGCGGTGAGTGATCCTCGCATCGGCCACCTGCGGCAGCATCTCAGCCAGCACTCGCCAGATCCGCCGGTGCATGCCCATGTGCGCCTCGGTGGACGGAACGATGCGTGAACCGAAGCT
Organism: Candidatus Poriferisodalis multihospitum; assembly: GCF_028283155.1. Classification (NCBI taxonomy): domain Bacteria; kingdom Bacillati; phylum Actinomycetota; class Acidimicrobiia; order Acidimicrobiales; family Candidatus Poriferisodalaceae; genus Candidatus Poriferisodalis; species Candidatus Poriferisodalis multihospitum. The sequence goes on from NZ_JAPYOK010000098.1 coordinate 7,923, forward strand.
GTAGGGCACCCCCGTCGCGCCGAATGCGAGCCGGTTGTCGGCGGTGCGCTGCCCGTAGGTGACCATCCGCCGGTCGTCAGCGAAGCTGGGACGGTCGGCCAAGCCGATGTCCTCGAACAAATCACCGGGCAGCGGCTCGGTTGCGATCATGCGCGAATAGACCGGCAGGACGTCCCGTCGCAGCCCGCGCAGATCCCGGGTGTAGGCCTCAGTAGCGCGCACGATCACCGGGGCCCGGACTTCACAGCGACGACGGCTCATCGGCAGATCACGGGTGCCTTCTGGGGCAACCTGCACTGCTCCGCCGTCGAAGCCGGTGGCACGTGTCTGCTCGTAGATCTCTGCCCCAGCCGCTTCGGCGGCGCAGGCGAGCCCGGTCACGAGCTTGGCTGGATCCACGACGGCGGACGGACCGAGCAACAAGCCGCTGCGCACCTCAGTGGCGTTGAGCTGCTCGCGGGCCTGGTCCGCGTCGAGCAGGCGCATCTCGTCCTCGGTCAGCCCGATCTCGCGGGCCTCAGCAATCTCGGCAACCTGCCGATCTGCTTGGGGATCCGTGCGCGCCACCCGGATCGTGCCGCCCTTGGCGTAGTCGCAGTCGATCCCCTCGGCTGCTGACACGCGCCCGATCTCATCCACTGCGTCGAAGACGGCCCGCACCAAGCGGAGCGACTCGGTGGGACTGGCGCGCCGCGCGTAGTCGTGGAACGAGCCTGCCAGCTCCCCCACAGCCCAGCCGCCGTTGCGTCCCGATGCCCCGAAGCCGCAGTAATGCCGCTCCAGGACTGCCACCCGCAGCGACGGTTCGAGCCGACGCAGGTAGTAGGCAGTCCACAGTCCGCTGAAGCCGCCACCCACGATGACGACATCGACATCCAGATCGCCCTCGACCGCAGGCCGCGGCGAAACAGGCGGCTCCAGCCGGTCGATCCACAGCGGTGTGATCGATGCCGTTTCCAGCGACCAGGGATCCCCCTCGAGCGCGGCAGCCATACCGCGGAAACTACCGCTGCGATCAGTCCCGCCGGGGCGGAAGTAATGTCTCAGCCGGCGACTGAGTGCAGCAGGCGCCGCGGGGGTGCTGCGATGCGTGAGATCGAAGCCGTCTCAGTCGGCGAGCGTTCGGGCCTTCGCTACGCCCGAATCCTCCCGGAGTGGGCTCCCGAACTGGAGGCCCTGGAATTGGCCTCCCACCCCACGGCCGATCGCAATGATCTCTATGACGCCCAAGGCTTCGAACAACTGGCGCACGACTTCCCTGAGGGCTGTTTCGCAGGATTCGACGGCGACGAGCTGGTGGCCATGGGGGTCGGCATTCGCTGCGATTTCGACATGGCGAACCCGATTCACACCATCGCCGACCTCGTCCCCGAAGACCACAGCGGCAGCGGCCATGTCTCTGACGGCCGCTGGTACTACGGCACCAGCATTGCCACCCGGCTCTCCCACCGCCGCCGCGGCATCGGTGCCGAGCTCTACGTGCTGCGCAAGCAGGTCTGCATCGACCTGGGGCTGGACGGGATCGTGGCGGGCGGTGTCATTCCGGGATACGCCGAGCACAAAGACGACATGACGGCTGATGAGTACATCGCCGAAGTCCGCGAAGGCCGGCTGTACGACCGGACGCTGAGCTTTCAGATCGAGAACGGCTTCGAGGCAGTGTGCGGCCTGCCGAACTACATCGCCGATCCGGCCACGGACAGCTGGGCGGCGCTGATCGTGTGGCGTAACCCCGAGCTGCGCGGGCCCTCGGAAGACCGCTCGTGAGTGACAGCGCCGAATCCGCGGCGGGCGGCGGGGGCCTGATCGCCGGCTCTGCTGCTGAAACCCTCGGTGACCAGGCATTCCGCTCGGAGGACCTGCACGGTCGCAAGCCCGAGATGACCTACGGCGGTGCGCTGTCGTTCCTGCGGCGCCGCTACACCCGCGACATCGCCGATGCCGACATCGTCGTGTCGGGCATCCCGTTCGACATGGCGACGTCGAACCGGCCCGGCGCACGTCTCGGCCCACGCGCCATCCGGGCGGCGTCGACGGGTCTTGCCGAGCTCGACGCCTACCCCTTCGGCTTCGACCCGTTGGCCTACCTCGCCGTGGTCGACTACGGCGACTGCTTCATCGACTACGGCCATCCCACCGACGCTGTCGAGCGAATCGAAGCTCACTGCGCCGAGATCCTCGCCCACGGTGCCCAGATGGTGACCTTCGGCGGCGACCACTTCGTCACCTACCCGATCCTGCGTGCTCACGCGGCCAAGCACGGCCCGCTGGCGCTCATCCACTTCGACGCACACCCCGACACCTGGCCCGACGACGAGGGTCGCCTGGACCACGGCTCGATGTTCCTGCGAGCGCTGCAGGAGGGGATCATCGACCCGTCAGCGTCTGTCCAGATCGGCATCCGCACCCACAACGACGACGACTACGGATTCACGGTGCTGGGCGCGCCATGGGTGCATCGCAACGGGCCCGCGGCAGTGCTCGAGGTCGTGCGTGAGCAGGTCGCGGACCGGCGGGCGTACGTGACTTTCGACATCGACTGCCTCGACCCTGCCTTCGCACCCGGCACGGGCACCCCGGTTGCAGGCGGGCTGACCACGGCACAAGCACTGGAGATCGTGCGCGGCCTCGCGCCCTTCGACATCGTCGGCATGGACGTGGTGGAGGTTGCGCCGGCCTACGACGTCTCTGAGATCACGGCGTTGGCGGCCGCCACCCTCGCCCACGACTTCATCTGCACGCAGGCCGTGCGGGCTGGCGCGCCGGCCAGCCCCCTCGGGCTCACATGAACGGCGACGGCGCGGTGGCCGGGCCGACAGCCGAACGCGATGGCGGAGTGGCGCACGGGCCGGCCGCTGAAGGCCGCGCCGGCGTGCCGGCCGTGGAGATGCACGGCATCTCGAAACGCTTCGGCGATGTGGTAGCCGTCGACGAGGTCGATTTGGAGATCGGCGACGGCGAATTCTTCGCCCTGCTGGGGCCATCTGGCTGCGGGAAGACCACAACGCTGCGCATGATCGCCGGCCTGGACATCCCGAGCGAGGGAAGGCTGGCGATCTTCGGCGAGGAAGTCGCCTCGTGGCCGCCCGACCGCCGGCCGGTCAACACCGTCTTCCAGGCCTATGCGCTGTTTCCCCACATGACGGTCGCCCAGAACATTGCCTTCGGCCTGCAGATGCGCGGCATCCGGGGCGCTGAGGCCGACCGGCAGGTTGCCGAGGCGACAGCGCTGGTGCGCCTGGAAGGCATGGAGCAGCGCAGGCCCTCGCAACTCTCAGGTGGCCAGCAGCAGCGTGTCGCCCTGGCCCGAGCGCTCGTGAACCATCCCAAGGTGCTGCTGCTGGACGAGCCGCTGGGTGCACTCGACCTGAAGCTGCGCCAGGAGATGCAAACCGAGCTCAAGGCGCTCCAGCGCGAGGTCGGCATCACCTTCATCTTCGTGACGCACGACCAGGAAGAAGCCTTGGCCATGAGCGACCGGGTAGGCGTCATGTCCGAGGGACGCCTCCTGCAGGTCGGGACTCCGGCGCAGGTGTACGAGCACCCCGCCAACCGCTTCGTGGCCGACTTCATAGGGCGGACGAACCTGCTCGAAGGCGTCGTGGAGAGCAGCACGACGCTGCGCCTCCATGCCGGAGCGGTCGTCGCAGCCGAAACCGATCTGGCCGCAGGAACTCCGGCGGCCCTCAGCGTGCGGCCCGAACAGGTGCGGCTTCACGGCCGAGGCGAGACACCCCAGGGGGCGCCGTGCCTCGACGGGGTGATCGGTGACGCCACCTACCTCGGCCACGCATTCGTGTACACGGTGTCGATCGGCGGGTCAGGCGACGGCGCGACCACCATCACCGTGCGCGCCGAGACCGGTTCCGCCGCTCTGGCAGTCGGCGAACCTGTCTCGGCCAGCTGGTTGCCTGCGACGACGACGGTGGTCGCGGACTGATGCCGTGGCTGCGTCGCGTCAAGCCTGAGGCGGCGCAGCAGACCGCTGCCCGACCCGACGAGCCAGCACCGGCCGCCGCCCCACAGACACCTGCCGAACTCGACACGCAGCGCAGAGCCCGGCGCACCGGCACGCTCATCGCCACGCCCGGTGCGCTCTACCTGCTCATCTTCTTCATGGTCCCCCTCGGCCTCATCACCGTGTACTCGTTCGCGACCCGCACGTCCACGGGCCGTACCTCGCTGAGCGGGTGGAACCTCAACTCCTACGAGCGCATCGCCGACGACGTGATCCTGGGCATCATCGCCCGCTCGGCGTGGCTGGCCTTCCTCACCACCGTGCTGTGCCTGATCGTGGCGTACCCCTTCGCCTACTACCTCGCCACCCGTCCGCCCCGGCTGCGGGCCCGACTGCTCGTGCTGGTGATGATCCCGTTCTGGACCAACGGGCTCGTGCGGGTCTTCGCCATTCGCTTCCTGCTCGGCTCGAACGGCCCCGCCTCTGCACTCAGCGAAGCCATGGGCTTCGGCACCTTCCGCATCCTGTTCACGCCCACGGCCGTGGTGCTGGGCATGGTGTACGGCTTTCTGACCTTCATGGTGCTGCCGCTGTATGTGGCGCTCGAACGAATGGACTGGCACCTGGTGGAGGCCGCCCGTGACCTGTACGCCAGCGGGGCGAAGGCCTTCTGGAAGGTGACGGTGCCCCTCACCCGGTCGGGCATCGTGGCGGGCTGTGTGCTGGTGTTTGTGCCCAGCTTCGGCTCGTACGTGGTGCCGGAGATCCTGGGCGGGGCCAAGACGCTGCTCATCGGCTCGTACGTGGCGCGCCAGTTCCAGGCGGCGCGCAACTGGCCGCTCGGTGCTTCACTGAGCGTGCTCATCATCGTGGCAATGCTCGTTGCGGTGGCCGTCAACCAGCGGAACTCAGCCAATGCCGAACGCACCGGGGCCAGTGCGCCATGAGCAGCCTCGGCACTGCGGGCACCAAAGCCTCGGCCCGGCGCCTGCTGAAGGCGAATGCCTGGTTTGTGTTCGCCTTTCTCTATGTCCCGATCGTCGTGCTGGTGGTCTTCTCCTTCAACGACTCCGAGCGGGTCAATGTCTGGCAAGGACTGTCCCCGCGCTGGTATGGCGAAGCACTCGGCAACACGCAGATCATCAGCGCGCTGCGGGTGTCGCTGATCGTCGCCATCAGCTCGACCATCGTCTCCACGGTGCTCGGCACCGCGGTGGCGCTCGCCCTCGACCGCTACCGCTTCAAGGGCCGGCGTGCACTGGACGGCACCGTGTACCTGCCCATCGTCATTCCCGACATCACGATGGCCGTCATGCTGCTGGTCTTCTTCGCCGAGGCGTTCAAGCTCATCGACACCTTCGGACCGCGGCTCACCCTCGGCGTCACCACCGTTGCCCTCAGCCACATCGCGTTCAACATCTCGTTTGTCGCGGTGGTGGTGCGCGCACGGCTGGACCAGTTCGATCGCACCCTCGAAGAGGCGGCACGTGATCTGTACGCCACGCCATGGCGTACGTTCAGAAGGGTGACGCTGCCGCTGATCGCACCGGGAATTGCCGCGGGCGCGCTGCTGGCGCTGGCACTCTCGCTCGACGATGTCGTCATCTCGGCCTTTACCGCCGGCCCCGGTGCGACAACCCTGCCGGTGTACGTCTTCAGCACTATCCGCCAAGGCGTGACACCCGAGCTGAACGCCATCTCCACGCTGATGCTGGCCGCCTCGATCACGCTGGTGGTGGCATCGCTGGCCCTGCAGCGCCCCAGGAGCACGACGCCTTGAATTCGACCATCTCGACAAGGGGAGAAACAATGTCCATCACATCTCAGACCACGGGGCGGCTGCGCCGGTACCGATGGCTAGCACTTGCCGCCACGGCGGCACTGCTGCTGGCTGCATGCGGCGGCGGGGGCAGCGACAACGCCGCCGATGACTGCGAACCCGGCGAGACCGACGGCGATCTGGCCTTCTACAACTGGGCCGACTACATGGATGAGGAGCTGCTGTTGGCCTTCGAGGAAGAGACCGGCATCAGCATCGACTACACGGTCTACGAGTCGAACGAGCAGATGCTCAGCCAAGTCGAGTCCGAGGCGGCCATCTACGACTTGGTTGTGCCGTCGGACTACATGGTGGCGCTGATGATCGAAGAGGAACTGTTGCTGCCGCTCAACTACGACGCTCTCCCGAACGTCGCCAACCTCGACGACGCGTGGGACAACCCGCCATTCGACCCCGAGCACCAGTATCACGTGGCGTACCAGTGGGGCACCACCGGCATCGGCATGACCTACGACGCGCTCGATGCGATCGGAGGCGAATCGTCGTGGGCGGTCATCTTCGATGCCGACACCGCAGCCCAGGTGCCCGGAGGCATCTCGATGCTCGACGACGCTCCCGAGGCCGTGTCAGCGGCGCTCAAGTACTTGGGCTACAGCATCACCGAGACCATCGAGTCAGGCAACGAGGACGCCATCCGCGAGGCGGGCGCCTTGCTGAAGGCCACCAACGACCGGCTGGTCAAGTACGACTCGGTGACCTACGGCGACGACCTGGTCAACGGCGAGGTCGACGTGGCCCACGGCTGGAGCGGCGGCTTCGCCCAGGCGTTCTTCGAGACCGACGCGTACGAGACGCACGTGTACACGATCCCGGTGGAGGGCGGCGTGCGCTGGGTGGACACCATGGCCATCCCGCACAACGCCGACAACGTGTGCTCGGCCCACGCCATGATCAACTTCCTGCTCGACGCCGAGAACGGCGCTGCGCTCACCAACTACACGTACTACGGCAGCCCGAACGAGGCGGCCACGCCGTACATCCTCGACGAGATCCTGGAGGACCCAGGCATCTACCCGCCGCCGGATGTGTACGAGCGCCTGGAGCTGATCCCGCAGATGGGCGACCTGGGCCTGATCGTGCAGGACATGCTGACCGAGGCCAAGAGCTGAGACTGGGGAGCTGAGATGGGGGCCCGCTGGGTGGGCGTGTCTCAGTTGCGGGGCACGTCCACCCAGGGCACGTCCTTGTCCACCCGCGGCTCCCCCGGCAGGCCGAGCACCTGCTCGCCCAGGATGTTCCGCATGATCTCCGACGTGCCGCCCTCGATGGAGTTGGCGCGCACACGCAGGAACCCGTGCTGGACAGCGCCGTCGGAGCCGTCCACGGACAGGTCGCCGGGACGGCGGAAGGTGTAGTCGTACCCGACGAGCCCGTCGGCGCCCATCATGTCGACCGCGCAGGTCATGAGCGCCTGGTTGAGCTCGGCGAACGCCAGCTTGGCGATCGACATCTCCGGCCCGGGATTGCCCATGCGCCGGTTGGCTCCGGCTCGCATGTTCGTGAGCCGCAGCACCTCGGCGCGGGTCCACAGCTGCGTCAGGCGATCCTTGGTGACGTCGTCGCGTTCGGCCTCGTCCCGCTGCTCCCACAGCTTCACCAGCACCGAGATAGGCCCGCTGCCCCGCTTGGGCGGGCCTGCGCCGCCCGCGCCGATGGCGTTGCGCTCGTTCATGAGGGTGGTGAGCGATACCCGCCAGCCGTCGCCGACGTCGCCGATGCGATGGGCATCAGGCACACGCGCGTCCGTCATGTAGACCTCGTTGAACTCGGCCTCGCCGGTGATCTGACGCAGCGGGCGCACCTCCACGCCCGGGGACTTCATGTCGAGCGCGAAGTAGGTGAGCCCGCGGTGCTTGGGCACCTCAGGATTGGTGCGGGTCACCAGCATCCCGAAGTCGCCGAGGTGGGCCAGCGTGTTCCAGACCTTCTGGCCGTTCACCACCCACTCATCGCCGTCGGCAACCGCCTTGGTCGCCAAACCGGCGAAGTCGCTGCCGGCACCGGGCTCGCTGAACAGCTGGCACCACAGCTCCTCGCCGGTGAACATGGGCCGCAGGAAGCGCTGCTTGACCTCTTCGCTGCCGTGGGTGTGGATGGTCGGCCCAGCAAGATGCATGAAGAAGGTCACCGGCTTCATAGGCCGAGCGCCGGCAGCCCGCAACCGCTCCTCGACCCGGCGTTGCAGCTTGGGGCTCACGCCGAGGCCCCCGTGACCCTCATCGAAGTGCACCCACGCCAAGCCGGCATCGAACTGTGCACCGCGGAACTCGGCGTAGCTCAGCTTCTTGGGGTCGTGTGCAGCCAGCAACCCGTCGATGGCCGCATCCACGTGTGCTGCACCCGGTTCGACTGCGGCAGGAGCTTCAAGCGTGTCGGTCATGGCGCCAGTCTGCCAGCAGTGCACAGCGCTCGGCGCTGTGCACCGTCGGGCTCAGCGCAGCGCTCGGCGCAGGGCTCGGTCAGTAGCGGTTGCCCGGGAACGAGGGGTCGGTCTTGGCCAAGAACGCCTCTGCACCATGGGCCATGTTCTGGGGAATGAGCACGGCCTGGTGCCCCATCTCGACATCAAGCTGATCTGAGAGGTCACGCTGCATCGCACCGTCGATGGCGGATCGGATCCGCGCCATGGCTGCCGGCGAGCTACGCCGGAGCACGTCGACCACCTGGGCCACGGCACCATCGAGCTCGGCGTCATCAACCGTCTTCCACACCAGGCCCCATTCGGCGGCCTGGTCAGCGGTCACGCGCTCGCCGAGCAGCGACATGCCGAGCGCCCGCGCCCGGCCGACCCGCATGGGGAGCTGCCACGTGGTGCCCAAGTCCGGGACGATGCCCAGGCGGGGCCCGAACGTGGCCACGAAGAAGGCCGAACGGGCAGCAATGGCGACATCGCATGACAGCGCCAGACCGATGCCGCCGCCCGCGGTGACTCCGTTGATGCGGGCGACGGTCGGCACGGGGCACTCGGCTACTGCCCGAATGGCTGGATGGAATGCGTTGTCCATCGAGTCGGTGGTGGCCTCGCCGGCCGCTGCGGCATCGAACCCTTCAGCGTCTCCGGCGGCGGCGTTGCGCAGGTCAGCGCCCGAGCAGAACCCGCGTCCGGCGCCCGTCAGCACGACGGCCCGAACGTTCCCGTCGGCCGCCACCATGCCGAAAGCCTCGGTGATGTCGTTCATGAATTCGTCGTTCATGGAGTTCAGCGTCTCGGGGCGATTGAGCGTGACGGTCGCCACGTCGCCTGCGGCATCCCGTTCCACGCTGTAGCTGACCGTCCCGTTCGACGGTTGAGCCGTGCTGCTCATGTCAGTTCCCTTCGCGGATTCGCACCGCCGCGACGGCGGCTGCATGCGGAGCGTAGAACGCCGCTTAGACCGGATGCAGCGCTGGCGAATCGATCGCCGACGCGCGCGGGGCTACTTGTAGCGGTAGGTGATGCGCCCGCGGCTGAGGTCGTATGCCGAGACTTCCACCTGCACCCGGTCGCCGGGAAGGATCCGGATGTGGTGCTTGCGCATCTTGCCGCTCAGGTGCCCGAGCACCTCGTGGCCGTTGTCGAGCTCGATGCGGAAGTGTCCGCCCTTGAGCGCTTCGACGGTCTTTCCTTCGAGCAAGATGGCGTCGTCTTTGACTTTCGGCACGTGGTATCCTTGATCGGCGGGCAGGAGTGGGACTCCACCCCGGTGGAGTCCGCAAGGCATTCCATGGTAGCCGAGCGGCCTTCGAACCGTCAGCGAGACATCCGTTTGGACACGTCGGAGGACGGTTCGAGCGGATTCAGTGGCGCTTGACACCGCCGTACTTCATGCGGGTGTCGGACATGGAGGCGAGCCGAACGTCGTCGTTGTTGATACCGGCCGCCACCAATTCGCCCATGAACAGCGTGTGGGTGCCCAGGTTCACGCTGTGGCGCACCTCGCAGTCCATCCATGCAGCCGAATCGATGAACACGGGTGCGCCGGTCGCTGCTTCATACACCGACCAGCCGTTGAGGGCGCCGGTGCCGGTGCCATCGGCAGCGGCTTCGTATGCAGCGGGCTTGGAGAACTTCACGAACGGCCGGGTGTTCTCGGCGTCCCACAGGTTCACGGTGAACGAGCCTCCGTCGGTGATCAGCCGGTGGGTGACCGCGGTGTTCTCGACGCCGATGCCGATGATGACCGGCTCCATCGAGAGCTGAGTGATCCAACTGGTCGTCATGGCGTTGCGCTCGTCGCCAGCTCTTGACCCCACCAGCGCCAGCGCATTGGGGATCTTCCACGTCACCCGGTTGACCAGTTCGTCGGGCAGATCCGTTTCGCTCATGCCCGCACCCTAGGCATCGAAGCGCCGTCGACCGGTACTGCCGTGCTCAGGGACCGACGAGCAAGGCGCGGCTAGCGTGGACTGAGTCATTTCGGATTGACCGATCCGGAGACAATAAGCGCCTATACGGCAAGCACGGGGGCAGCGACATGGCGTATGACCTGAAGATCACGGGCGGCACGATCATCGACGGGACGGGAGCGCCCCGCTACGTCGGCGACGTCGGCATCTCCGACGGCAAGGTGGTGGCGCTCGGCACTGCGCCCGCCGAAGCCACCCAAACCATCGACGCCACTGGCCGCATCGTGTGCCCCGGGTTCGTGGACATCCACACCCACTACGACGCCCAGATCATGTGGGACCGGCTGGTGAGCTGCTCGCCTTGGCACGGCGTGACCACCATCGTGATGGGCAACTGCGGCTTCTCGGTTGCGCCCACGCGGCCCGAGCACCGTGACCTGATCATGCGCACGCTCGAGAACGTGGAGGGCATGAGCGTCGATGCGCTGCGCGCCGGCCTCGGCGACTGGGGCTTCGAGACCTTCCCGCAATACCTCGATGCCCTCGAGTCGAACGGCGCTGCGGTCAACATGGCGGCGCTCATTGGCCACACTGCCGCCCGCATGTATGTCATGGGCGAGGAAGCCACCGAGCGTGAAGGCACGCCCGAAGAGATCGCCGCCCAGCGCGATCTGGTGGCCGAGGCGTTGCGGGCCGGCGCGCTCGGCTTCGCCACCTCCAAAGCCGCCACCCATGTGGGCTACGAGGGACGGCCCGTGCCGAGCCGGGCCGCGACCACCGACGAGATCGTCGAGATCGCCCAGGCGCTGGGTGACGCGGGCGGCGTGATGCAGGCCACCGTCGGACGCGGTCTCAGCCACGACGAATTCGCTCGTATCGCCGAGACGACCGGCGCACACGTCAGCTGGACCGCCTTGCTGGGCTCGGCTCGGGGCCCGGGCAGCCACCGTGCCGAGCTGGAACGGGCCCGTGAGATCGCCGACCGAGGCCTGCCCGTGTTCCCGCAGGTCGCAGTGCAGCCGATCCAGTTCGAGATGAGCTGGAAGGCGCCCTTCATCTACGAGGCGCTGCGCTGCTTCACCCCGGTGTCCCAAAGCGACCTCGAAGGCCGCAAGCAGTACTACGCCGACCCGGACTGGCGAGCCGAGTTCAAGGAAAAGGCCGGCACCGGCGGCAAGATCGGCGACCGGTGGGCTCGCACTGAGATCAGCTGGCTCCCCCACAACCCGGAGCTCGAGGGCTGCAACGTCCAGGAGCTGGCTGACGAGGCCGGCCAAGACCCGGTGGACTGGGTGCTCGACGTGGCGCTCGAAGCCGACTTGGACATGCGCATCGTGCAGGACGTGATCAACCACGATCCCGACGACATCGACGAGCTGCTGCACGACCCGACGACAGTGATCGGGCTGTCCGACGCCGGGGCGCACGCCAGCCAGCTCTGCGACGCCAAGTACTCCACGGAGTTCCTGCAGACCTTCGTGCGCGGCCGGCAGAGCTTCGATCTCGAGACCGCCGTCCACATGCTGACCCAGCGGCCGGCCGAAGTGTTCGGCATCGCCGACCGGGGAACGCTGGCCGAAGGCAAGCCCGCCGATGTCGTCGTGTTCGACGCCGACGAGATCGGCCACCTGGGCAAGCGGCGGGTGTACGACCTCCCCGCCGGCGCCGACCGGCTCATCTCCGATGCGACGGGTATCGATGCAGTAGTGGTGAATGGCACGATCATCCGCCGCGACGGCGCCGATGCGGTCGATCCGCACGGCCCACTGCCGGGCAAACTGCTGCGCAACGGCAAGGGCTGATCACCGGCTGCTGCAGCCGGCACACGCGCGGTACCCGGCGCCGGTGTGGTGACCGGCAGAACGCATGGCAGGCTTGCGCCCGTGATCGACCTGCGCTCAGACACTGTCTCCAAGCCAACGCCGGAGATGCGCGCCGCCATGGCTGCAGCCGAAGTCGGCGATGACGTCTGGGGCGACGATCCCACGGTCAACGAGCTGGAGCGCTACACCGCCGAGCTGCTCGGCAAGGCCGCGGCGCTGTACGTGCCCAGCGGCACTCAGTCGAACCTGTGCGGCCTGCTGGCCCACTGCGAGCGGGGCGACGAGTACATCGTGGGCCACCACGCCCACACCTACATGTACGAGGGCGGCGGCGCTGCGGTGCTGGGCAGCATCCAACCCCAAACGGTGCCCACCGACGAGACGGGAATGCTGGATCTCGAAGCGGCCGAAGCAGCCGTGAAACCCGACAACAGCCACTTCGCCCGCACCAAGCTGCTCTGCCTGGAGAACACCATCGACGGCATGGTGCTCACGCCGGCCCAGCATCAGCAGGCCCGCGACTTTGCCGACCGTCACGGCCTCGGGTTGCACCTCGACGGCGCCCGCCTCTGGAACGCAGCGGTGTCGCTGGGTCTGTCCCCGGCCGAGGTTGCGGAGCCGTTCGACACCGTGTCGGTGTGCCTGTCCAAGGGCCTGGGCGCGCCCGTCGGCTCAGTGCTGTGCGGCACCGATGAGCTGGTGGGCCGGGCCCGTCGCTGGCGCAAAGTGCTGGGCGGCGGGATGCGTCAGGCGGGCATCATCGCAGCGGGCGGGCTGCATGCCCTGCAGAACCACATCGACCGGCTGGCCGACGATCACGCCAATGCGGAGCGGCTCGCAGCCGGGCTCGAAGCCATCGACGGCATCACGGTCACCGGCTGCAACACCAACATGGTGTTCTCCCAGCTCGACGGGGACGATCCGACGCTCGGCAAGCGAGTCGAGGGCCGCGGCGTGCTGGCGGACTGGCGCTTCGGCCGCTCCCGCATGGTGCTGCATCTCGACGTCAGCGAAGCCGATGTCGACCGGGCAATCGAGGCCATCGCCGCCGAACTGGCCAGCTGAAGGCTGCTTCGCGATCAGTCGGCGACGAGCTCCCGGTCGGCGGCCCGCGGCTCGCAGACGTAATCGTCGAGGTTGGCTTCGGAGGTCATGGCGAAGTAGTCGACGTTGCGCCATGGCGAGTTGACCACGATGCGGCCGGCCTCGTTGGGCGATCATGTCCATGACGTAGCGCACCTGCATCTCCACCACGAAGATCAGGCTGCCGCCGTGGCCGGGCTGCAGATTCGGCCCGTACAAGGTGAAGAAGTTGGGGAAGTCGGGTGTGACGGTTCCCAGGTAGGCACTGGCGTCGTCGTCGCCCCATGATTCGCGCAGGCTGCGACCCGAGCGGCCGGTTGCCTCGTAGGTGGTGATGAACCGCAGCACGTCGAAGCCGGTGGCCAGCACCAGCACGTCGGCTTCGCGCTCGGTGCCGTCCGCGGTGCGGATGGTCTGGCCTGAGATTTCGGCAATCGGATTGTCCACCAGCTCCACATTCGGATTGCGCAGCATCCGGTACCAGCCGTTGTCCATCAGCATGCGCTTGCCGAACGGCGGGTAGGTGGGCAGCACCTTGTCCAGCAGCTCGTCGGCCCGGTCGCCCAGCTCGTCGATCACGTAGCGCGTGAAGTAGGCCCGGTGGGCGTCATTCTGGGCGTTGAGCGACCGTTCGGGGTGCTCCCAGTCGGGGTCCCTCTGCAGGGCGGTGTGGATGCGGTCGTTGAACGTCCAGCCCAGCCGCACCCGGTACCAGGCCCGGTACAGCGGCACTGCCTCGAACAGGGTCCTCATGGCATCGGGAACCGGCTTGCGGAACTGATCGAACGGCGCGGCCCAATGGTTGGACCGCTGGTAGATCGCCAGTGATTCCACGTCGTGCTGGATCTCGGGGGCTGTCTGCATGCAGCTCGCGCCGTTGCCCACGATCGCCACGCGCTTGCCGGCGACATCGGCATCGGCGGGCCAGCGAGCAGTGTGCCATGTCTCGCCGCTCCAGGATTCGAGGCCGTCGATGTTGGGGCGGATCGGCGGGTTGAAGATGCCAGCAGCGCTGATGATGACGTTCGCCTCGATGACCTCGGCGGGGCCGTCAACGCCCTGAGCGTGGCCGTTGGCGTCCGGTGCGGTGGCCGCGCCGTCGTCGCGGCGCCGCAGTCCGGTCTCGTCGGGCGTGGCACTGAGGCCGAGCCGTCCGGTCTCCCAGCGGCCTTCGTTGTCGGCCACGTGACGCACCTCGGCCTGCCAGACCTGCCGCTCGGCGTCGTAACTGATGCGCTCCACCGACGTGTTGAAGCGGATGCGGTCGCGCACGTCGAAGTCGTCGGCCACCCTCTCGAGGTAGCCGTGCAACTCGTCGCGCAGGCAGAAGTACATCTTCCAGTCGTGCGGAGCGAACGAGTACGAGTACAGGTGGTTCGGAGTGTCGACACCGGCGCCCGGGTAGCGGTTCTCCCACCACACGCCGCCGACCGTGCCGTTGCGCTCCACCACCTCGTAGGGCACGCCGGCCTGCTGCAGGTTGATCGCAGCGCACAGCCCCGAAGCACCTGCGCCGATGACCAGCACCTTGAAGCCGGGCGGCACGTTGATCGGGTCGTGGTCGAGGAACTTGGCGAGGCCGAGCTGCGCGGCGGTGAAAGCGCCGTACTCGTCGGGGACGTGCTCGCCCATCGCGGTGCTGAGCATTCGCACGATCAACGCATCGTCGGGCTCGCTGATCGCCATCGGGCGGCCGTCCCGCCATGCGGCAATGGCCTCGAGCGCCGCTTCCCGCACTTCTTGCTGATGCTCGGGAGCTAGGCCTCCCGTGTCGTTGTCGCCGAGCCCGGGCTGACGCTTCGGACGATAGGGATCGTCGAGCCAGTGCAGCTCGCCGGTCATCTGCACCAGCACCATCAGCAGTGTCGGGATATTCGCTACCGCAACAGCGGCAGCGAGCGTCTCGTCATCCACATCCGGACGGCCCGCCGCCGTCGGAGCTCCGTGGTCGGCCGCATGGGCTCCGTTTGCTGCATCGGTTCTGGACATGTCTGACATCGCTCCCTCTCTGACCCAAGGGCCAGCGTAGGACGTTGCGCCGGAGCGGGCCCGGTGTGCCGCAGCCGCCGAGTCGACGCGACCTCTCTGCGTGCTGGCTGGTGGGGCCGTGTCAGGCCTGTTTGGTCAGCTCGCCGCGCAGGTGGTGCAGGAGCTCGGGGTGCCCCACAGCGGCCATCCAGAGCTCGGAGATCAGCGTGACGCCACCGGCCCTCAGCCCGGCAATGCTCAGCTCCCGCCGTACCGAGGTCACCTCTTTCGCGCGAGGCGTGAGGCCGACCTGGGAGCTGCGGAGTTCGATCGCCAAGCCGTCGGGGGTAGTGCGGACCGTGCCAAGGCAGATCTCGACAACACCCGACGGCTGCGCCAGCGCGAGTTCCAAGTCTCCCCCGGGCAGGGCGCGCAGGTAGCCCGCCTCCGAGTGCAGCGGCTCGCCGGTGTCGCGGTTGCACGTGCGCTGGATCATCGACACGAACGGTTTGCCGACGTGGCCGAACGTCAGCTCTTCGGTGTAGGCGAAGTCGTCGATCGTCGGGTACTGGCCGGTGCCGCCGCCCTGCCAAGTTCCCAGCAGCGGGGCGAGCGGTTCGCACTGCGGATGCAGCTCAGGCATGTCCGCAACCTACTGGGGCAGCGCCCGACACTTCGCCAGAGCGCAACCTCTAAGGTCTGCCGCCATGAGCGGAGCCATCGAAGTCGGATTCACCACAAGCGAGACCCACCGGGTCACCGACGAGATGTCGCCGCCGCACCTGCCCAACAAGGTGCTGTCCACGCCCGACATGGTCCGCCTGATCGAAGGCACGTGCCTGTTCGGCGTCCAGCCGTACCTCGACGAGGGTCAGACAACCGTCGGCATCCACATCTGCGTGAGCCACCAAGCCGCTGTGTCCTCGGGCGAGGACGTCGTGGTGTCGGGCGAGATCAGCGAAGTCGACCGCCGCCGCCTCGTCTTCGACATCAAGGTCACCCACGGTGACACGCTCATCTCTGAGGGCACGCACCAGCGGTTCATCGTGGGTGGTCAGCCCTAGCCCTGCCGCTCCCGCATCTGCTGGACGAAGCGGATGATGCGCATCGTGTCGAGCGCGGTGAATCGCCCGATCGGCCCGGTCGAATAGCACGCTTGGGCAACCTTGCCGCCCGGCGCCAGAATGAACCCGGTGGCGTGCAGGATGCCCCGGGCCTCCTCGGTGTACGCCCCGGTGAGCGACGACACCTCGGCCATGTCTGCGCTGTGCAGCATCTTCACCGTGCGCAGCTGCAAGCCGTCGGAGAGGCCCTGCGTGGTCTCCTTGTCGTCCACGGAGAGCGCCACGACGCTGGCACCGAGCGTCTTGAGCAGCGAGCCGGCGCCGTCGAAGTCAACCAACTGTTGACGGCAGTACGGTCACCAGTGGCCTCGGTACACCAGCACCACGCCCCAGCCGTCGTCGAAGACGCCGGGGATCGTGACCTGCTGATCTTCAAGGTCGGCCAGAGTGAGTTCCGGGAATCGATCCCCGCTGTCGAGCTTCATGGCTTCACGCACCTTCCTGCCGTTGCCAGCGGACGCTACCGCCGAGAATGTCGTTGAGTCCCACGGCCGCTCGCCACTGACGGCAATACTGGCAGTCTGCGCTGACCAGCGCGAAAGGGGGCGTGCAGCATGATCGACTGGCTCGGCATAGGCCATCTATTTGAATTGACCGCCGGTGAGGCGGTGCTGGGGTTCCTCACACCGCTGTTCGTCTGCGCTTTCGCATTCGTGGCGCACATGATCCTGCCCGCCCGGCGCGTGACCGGCTACGCCACCAACCGCGAGACCGGCGAACCCCGGAGCTACCGGCTCAACGGCATCTTGGTATTCGTGCTCGCGCACATCATCTGGGCGTTCGAGCTGTTCGGCCTGCCGCGGGAGTGGTTCTACGAGTCGACCATGTACGCGATAGCAGGCGGCGTGATCATCGCCGCCATCGCGACGATCTTCGTGGTGTTCACCCAGCCCCCCGGCGAGCACACGAACCCGCTCAAGGCGTTCTATCTCGGCCGCGCGCAGGAGCTGCAGTTCTTCAACAACCGCTTCGACCTCAAGATGTACTTCTACATCGTCGGCGGCACGATGCTGTCGCTCAACGCGTGGTCCGGGTTGGCGTGGCATGTTGACTTCGTCGACGACGTCAACCCCGGCTTGGTCCTCTACGTCGCCATCAATTCCTTCTACGTCTTCGACTACTTCGTGTGGGAGCGGGTGCAGCTCTACACCTACGACCTCATCCATGAGAACGTCGGGTTCAAGCTCGTCTGGGGCGGGCCGTTCGTGTGGGGCTGGATGTTCGTGCTGCCGCTGTGGGGCTTGGCGAAGCATCCCGATCCGGGCTTCTCGGGGGGCTGGATGTACTTCTGGCTGATCGGCAGCGCAGCGCTGTTCGTGGCCGGCTGGGTGATCTCACGCGGCTCCAACATGCAGAAGTACTGGTTCAAGCGCTGGCCCGAGCGCCCCTTCCTCGGCATCAAGCCGGAGATCATCGTGGCCGGCGACCGCAAGATCCTGTGCAGCGGCTTCTGGGGGAAGGCCAGGCACTTCGGCTACTCCGGCGAAGCCCTCTACGGGCTGTCCAACGCCCTGGTGTTCGGGCACTTCACCAACCTGTGGGCCTGGAGCTACTTGATCATGATCGTGACCTTCTTCGTGCCCCGCCAGTTCGAGGACGACAGAGCGTGCGCTGAGAAATACGGCGCAGAGAAGTGGGCCGAATACCAGGCCCGGGTGCCGTACCGGATCATCCCCGGCGTCTTCTAGCGCCGGCCGGCCGCAGGGGTACCGGAGAGGAGGCCGCCGATGTTCGAGCGGCTCGGCATCGGCCACTTGGCCGAGTTGACGGCGGGCGAGGCAGTGCTGGGATTTCTCACGCCGCTGTTCGTGATGGCGGCATTCTTCGTGCTGCAGATGGCCATTCCCGGCAAGCGCGTCTCCGGATACGCCATCGACACTGAGACGGGCCAGCCCCGCAGCTACCGCCTCAACGGGCTGGCAGTGTTCGCAGTGGCCCAAGCGCTGTGGTGGTTCGAGCTCACCGGCATGCCTCGCGACTGGTTCTACCGCTCATCGCTGTACGCCGTAGCCGGCGGAACGGCCTTGGCCGTCATCATGACGCTGATCGCCGTGTTCAGCCAGCCCGAAGGCGACGTCAAGAACAAGTTCCTGGCATGTTGGTTCGGCCGCGCCCAGGAGATGCAGTTCTTCAACAACCGCATCGATCTCAAGATGTACTTCTACGTGGTGGGCGGCACGATGCTGTCGCTCAACGCTTTCTCCGGCGCGGTCTGGCACTACGAGAACGTCGACGACCCGAATCCGGGCGCATACCTCTTCGCAGCGTTCTTCACCCTCTACGTCTTCGACTACTTCGTCTTCGAGCGAGTGCAGCTCTACACGTTCGACATCATCTACGAGCGCCTCGGGTTCAAGATGTTCTGGGGCGGCCTGTTCGTCTACGGCTGGATGTTCATCATCCCGATGTGGGGCATGGCAGCGCACCCGGATCCGGGCCACTCAGGGGGCTGGCGCGCGCTCTGGCTGATCGGCGCACCGGCGCTGTACCTGGCGGGTTGGTGCATCAGCCGTGGTGCCAACATGCAGAAGTACACGTTCAAGCGATGGCCCGAGCGCACCTTTCTGGGCATCAAGCCCCAGATCATCGAAGCCGGCGAGCGCAAGATCCTCTGCAGCGGCTTCTGGGGCGCATCCCGCCATCCCAACTACATGGGCGAAGTGTTCTACGGGCTGGGCCTCGCCGTGGCCTGGGGCCACTTCGGCAGCCTCTGGGCGTGGCTCTACCTGATCTATGTCTTCGCGCTGTTCAGCTACCGGCAGATGGACGACGACAAGCGCTGCGCGCAGAAGTACGGCCCCGAGAAATGGGCCGAGTACCGCGAGCGCGTCCCGTACCGCATTATTCCTGGCATCTACTGACCCATCGGTTCGAAGACGGCCTTGATCGGGCAGGCGAACCCGGCCAGGACATCGAGGCCGCTCAGCGTGTCCTGCTCGCCGAGCGTTGCTGCGCGGTCGGTCTGGTGCACGTCGACCGTGCGCGTGTCGGGACAGACGACCCAGACCAGGCGAACCCCGTGACGCAGCCACATCTGTGCCTTGTCGCGGACCTCGCGGCTGGTGGCCGTCGGCGTGGGCGCCTGCGCCGCCGTGCGGTTCCTCGTGGCCGTCGGCAATGAGGTCGCCGGTCTGCGGGCTTGAGGTGTGTGCCTGGCCGGTTTGTGTCCTGAGCGCGGATCGGTCCGCATGCGGCCTGCGGGGGCGGGTCTTGTGGGTGCTGTCGGCGGGGCGGTATCCTGCGCACAGGTCGACGCGCGCTCGGAGGCCCGAGATGATGCAGCACGGGGAAATGTCAGCCATGGCAGAAGCACGCACGGCAACGAGCAAGGCCTCCGCTGCAGCGGGCGCCGACGCGGCAGGCGCGGCGCGGCCGGTGTCGGTGTCTGCTGCGACCCCCCCCCCCCCGCGTGGTAGGGGTTTCCTAGGGCGTCTTCGGGCGCCGTTTTGGGGGCTGGCGCTCGCAGCCGGGGTGCTGGCCGTCGTGCCCGCCGGAGGGGCCGGGGCGCAGACAGACGCAACGGAGACGTTCGTCAGCAACACCGACTTCTCCGCTCCTGGCCAGATCGCCACGACCAGTGACTACGCTCAGGCGTTCACGACCGGCAGCGGCGCCGCCTTCTATCGC
>NZ_JAPYOK010000099.1:0-10255 GCF_028283155.1 Candidatus Poriferisodalis multihospitum
ACTGAACGTGTGCAGCGTGAGCCACGACGGCGTCCTCGTCACTCCCCCGTTCGAAGGCATCCTGCACGGCGCCACCATGCGACGCCTGCTGGATCTGGCACGAGAAACATTGTGCGACGAGGGGCTGCTTCGTGACGTGCAGCAGCGGCCGCTGCGGGCCGACGAGGCACGGGCGGGCGCCGAGCTCATCATGTCCGGCGGCGACACCCACGTGTTTCCCGTGGTGGAGTGGGACAGCGCTCCGATCGGCAACGGCACGGTGGGACCGGTGGCCAAGCGTTTGCACGAGCTCATCACCGCCGAGACCGAAGCCGGCGACGGCTCGCCCGAGGACTTCGTCGAGGTCCAATACCCGCGCTGAAGAAACGTTCTGACTCAGTCGCTCCTTGAATGTCATCGTCGTGCGGGCACCGATCGCTGCCTCGATAGCGAGCTGTCCCGAGCGCAGGAAAGTTCCGAAAAAGTTCCCTCGCCCAGGTTCTGAACCGCGTGAGGGGTGTCGACCAAAAGCGCCATGCCGATCCCTGCATCGGTGGGATCAGCAGCAATCATGTCGAGCCGGTTTTCCGCGCAGTACGACTGCGATTAGCCGCCGAGGTAGGCGGCACGGACTGCGGGATGCGAACGGATCTCCGCTGGCGATCCGGCGGCGATGACCGAGCCTTGGTCGAGGCAGTAGACGCGATCGCACAGACTCGTGATGAACGCCAGGTCGTGGTCGATCACGATCACGCCGCAGCCTGAAGCCTCGGCGATGCTCCTGATCTGCTCCACGATGTTCACCGACTCCAGTTCAGAGAAGCCCGATGTGGGCTCGTCCAGCAACAGGAACCTGGGGGCCAGCGCCGCGGCCCGGGCCAGTTCGAGACGCTTCGACGCGCCGTAGTCGAGGGAACGCGCGCGCACCTCGGCGATGTGGGCCAAGCCGCACACCCGCAGCAGGTCGGCCGCGGTCTGGGAGGCTTGTCGCGCCGAGCAGCCGGCGGCCAGCGCGGCTACCTCGACGTTCTCCTTCACGCTCAGGGCCCCGAAGAGCCGCAGGTTCTGGAACGTGCGCGCCAGACCGCGCCGGGCCAGCCGGTGAGGCGGCAGCCCGCCAATGTCGCAGGAGTCAAGGCTGATCCTGCCCTGTGTCGGCACCACGATGCCCGTCAGGGCATTGAGCAGCGTGGTCTTGCCGGCGCCGTTCGGCCCGATGAGCCCCACCACGCACCCGCTCTCCGCAACGATGTGCGCTTGCTCCAGCACACTCAGGCCTCCGAAGCTCACCGTGACGCCTGTGGCAGCCAGCCGGATCGGCGCCGGATCGACGTCCGGGCCCTCTGGCGCCGTGCCTTGGGCGCTCGCCTCTGACCGCGGTTGCGCACCTACGTCGCCGGGCCGCCGTCGCACGCGCCCGCCCAGCCAGTCGGCGAGCTCCCAGTCCTCCAGCAGACCCCGCGGGCGCAAGATCATGAACCCGAGCATCGAGCCGCCGAGCGCCAGGTCCACCAAGCCCGGGCGCAGGATCACATCCAGCGGGCCGGAATCGATGTCGGGACCCGAGAGCACTCGAGCAGCCTCGGTCACCACGGTCATCAGGACTGCGCCCAGAACGCCACCGGTGATGCTGCCCCGGCCGCCCACGACCAGCATGGTGATGGTGAGCAGGGTGTAGTCGATGAAGAACCGCTCCGGAGAGATCGTGCCGGTGAGCCACACGCGCAGCGACGATCCGACCGCGACCACGGCGACCGAAAGCAGCAGGGCGACCAGCTGATGAGGCGCCGGAAGGATGCCCAGCGACCGGGCGGCGACATCGTCCTCGCGGACTGCCCTGGCCAGCCGTGCTGTGCGCGAGCGGCGGTACAGTCCCGCCACGCAGAGCGCCAGCGCAAATGCCGCGTAGGCGTAGCCCCGCCCGCTCATGGCGCTGCCAGGGCTGAAGCTCAAACCCGCGCGGTTGCCGCCGGTCAGATCACTCCAGTTGACGGCCAGCTCAAATGCCGCGAACAGCAGCGACAGGGTGATGACCGTCGGCGCGATCGCCCCCGATGCCGCTCCAGCACGCACCAGCCCGAGCCCAACGACGGCGGCCACGACCGCGGTCACAGCGACTGCGGCGCCGAGAGCCGCAACCGGATGCACGGTCACTTCGACCAACCCGAAGGGAGCGTCGGGAATGAGGTGAGCCTTTCGCTCGCCGTCGATGGCGAGCAGCACGAAGGTGTACCCGGCGATGGCCCCGAAGCCGATGTGGCCGAACGACAGGATGCCGGTGTTCCCAATGAAGATCTGCATGCCCACGACAACGGTCGCGTTGATGAGCAGCGACGTGAACAGTCGCTCGGCTGCCCCACCGCTCCAGCCGACGTACAGCAGCCCCATGCCGACAACAGCGCCGAACAGCAGGCCGCCTCCGGTGATCTCGGGGAGCACGCGACCGACATGCCTGCCGGCAGCGCCCCCGCAGGCCCAACGGCGGCCGCTGCTCACACTCGCTCCGTCGCGGGCGAGCGCAGCATCCCCGACGGCCGGAAAATGAACAGCAACGCGATCAGAACGAACACGATCCCGTTGACCATTCCGTCGAGTCCGTCCGGAAGTCGCGAGACGAGTTGCACCTCGATGATCCCGAGCGCAATGCCGCCGATCACGGCACCCTGCAGACGACCCAAACCGCCGATCAAAGCAGCAAGCACGCCCTTGAGCATCGGTAGGAGCCCAGCGTCGGGTGCTGCTCTGCCGGTCCGCATCAGGAAGAGCACCGCCGCTACCCCGGCAAGCAAACCGGCCAGCGCGAACGCCGACCGAACCACGAGGTTGCTGCGGACGCCGAGCAGCCGGGCCGTGTCGAAGTCCTCCGCCGCGGCGCGGATTGCCATCCCGTAGATCGTCCTGCGCAAGATCGCCAAGGTGACCAGCAGGGTCACCAGCGTGACGGCAATCACCGCAATGTCCACCACTTCGACGCGCACGCCGGCCACTGACACGGTTTCGGCGATCCAGCTCGGCCGCTCGAACGGCCGGGAATTGGCCGAGACGTAGATGACGAAGCCCGCTTGCACCACGAAGTGAACACCGAAGGACATGAGCAGCATCGTGAAATCACTGGCGCCGCGGACCCAGCGGAATGCCACCAGTTCGAGCACCACCGACGTGGCAATCGAGGTCATCACGATCACTGGAACCAGGACCCACCAGTCCATTCCGGCGAGCGTGAGTCCATACGCCGCATAAGCGCTGACGGTGATGAGCTCGCCGTGCGCGAAGTTGACCATGCGCATGACCCCGAAGGTCAGACCGATCCCGAGGGCCAGCAGGGCATACTCGCTGCCGAGCCCGAGGCCGTCGATCAATTGCTGGACGAACTCGACCATGACAAGTCGGCGCCGAGGAATGCCTCGAACAGGTCCTCACGCGCTGCCAATACATCGGCGGGTCCGCTGGCCACGATGTCGCCGCTGCGCATGATGTAGGCGGTGCCAGCCATCCGGAGCAGGCGATGAGCATCCTGCTCGACGACGAGCAGCGTCGTGCCCGCTGCTGCCAACTCGCTCAGCAGGCCGAACACCTCGCCACGCAGACGTGGTGCGAGTCCCAACGCCGGTTCGTCCATCAACAGCATGTTGGGGCGGCTCATGAGCGCACGAGCAATGGCGAGCTGCTGCGCTTCGCCGCCCGAGAGCAGGCCAGCGAGCAGAGCCCGCTTGCGACCGAGCACCTCGAAGCGCTCCATCAGTTCGGCTGCGAGCCTGCGGCGGGATCGAGAACCCATCACGATGCCCGCAACCAGCAGGTTCTCCTCGACGCTCAGGCCGGTCAAGATGCGGCGATGCTCGGGTACCAGCGCAACGCCTGCACGCAGCATCCGCTGCGGGGGCCATCCGGTCACGTCGGTCCCGTGCCAGCGGATCGTCCCGCCGCACGGAGCATGCAGCCCGACGACGGCGTTCAGCAGGCTGCTCTTGCCGGCACCGTTGGGGCCGATGAGGGCGACTAGCTCGCCCTCGGGCACCGAGATCGAAGCACCGTGAACCGCGCTGACCCCTCCGTAGGCGACCTCTACCTGCTCAAGGGCCAGCACGGCGTGTGAACAGTCTGCGCGCCCGCAGCCGTGGATCCCGGTGGCTCATCATTCGTACACCGCAGCCAGACTTGGGGCGCCGTCCACGACCTCATGCACATACACGGGCGTGTTCGGCGTCGCACCGCCGTCATAGGTGAGCGTTCCGGTCAGCCCTTCCACGCCGGTGCCCGCGATCATGGCCTGCCCGACGGTGACCGGATCGAGCGAACCCGTACGAATAACGGCATCTGCGATGACGAGAATGGCATCGGCTGCCAGCGCCGAGTACGAATCGCTCTCCAGCGTGGCGCCCTTGGCCGACTCGTAGCTGCCCAGGAAGCGCAGCATCCGACCGTCGGGCTCCGGGAATGTGTGCGAGGTGTGGAAGAAACCCTCCACGCCGTCAGTGAAGTAGCCGCCGGTGGCAGTGAAGGCGTCCGCTATGAGCATCTCGGCGCCGACGTTCGCCTCGCCGAGCTGGGCGCCCAGGATGGCGGCCTGAAAAGCCAGCAGCGCCGAGTACACGACGTCGGGCCGGGGATCTAGCGCAGCGATCTCGTTGACTTGGGCGGAGAAATCGGTTGTCTGGCCGGGCACGAACGGGTAGTCGCCGAGCACCTGCCCGCCCGCCGCGGTGAACGCCTCGGTGAAGACCTCCGCGACGTAGCCGAAGTACGGCCCAGGAACGCTGAACGTAATCGCCGTCGTCCAGCCCTGGTCGATGGCGAACTGTGCCGCAGCCTCCGCTTGGGCCGTGTCGGTGTAGGAGGCCAAGAGCGAGAGCTGCCCAGGGTCTGCCAGCAGCGGCTCGGTGGAGGAAACCGAGATCAGCGGCACGCGACCAGCGGTGACCTGCAAAATCGCTTGGTTGACGTCGAAGAAAGCGGGGCCCAAGATGGCCGTGACGTTCTCATCCAACAGCTCCTGCGCCACGCGGCTGGCTGTTTCGGGGTCGCCTTCGATGTTGCGGATCACCATCTCAACCGGATGGCCATCCACCCCGCCGCTGCAGTTCACCAACTCGACGAAGTATTCGGCGGCGGCGGCAGCGGGAATGTCCACGAATCCGCCGAGCTCGGAGAAATCGGCGGCGTAACCGATCCTGAGCAGCTCTCCCTGCGGCGCTGCGCTGCAGTCAGCCAGATCCGCGCCCAAGATGGCGTCCACATCAAGTGACAACGGCATCGGCGCAGTGGCCTCAGTAGTCGCGGGCGGCACGGTGCCGGAGGTTTCGGCAGCCTGTTGTTCGGCACCGACCTCTTCAGCCTCCGGCTCGGGTGCGGCAGCCGACGGCGATGTCACGGCTCCGTCGGTTGTGTCGGCGTCATCGCTTCCGCATCCCACAGCCAGCAGCACCAGCGCACAGAGCACAGCCGATATCCGGATGATGGTCTTTCGGGCAGTCACTTGTTCTCTCCTTGCAGGATTGAAGATGGATTCCGGTGATTCATGGGGCACTCACGAGCTGCCGGCAGACAGGAAGTCGCCGACGAGCCGGTTGAACCGGTCGGGGTTCTCGATGAACATGAAATGGAGGCACGTCGCGCCAGTCCGCCAAGATGGCGGACCGTTGCCGGCGGTGTCGTAGTGCAGCTTCACACCGTCGTTGGTCAGCAGTTCCGCCATGCTCGGCTCCTTGCAGTCGCCCTGCGTTGCTCTCGCTCTGCGTCAATTCGTTTCGTCGCTGCAGTTTCCAGAGCGCACGGCTGCGACAGCAGGATCTACACTGCGCCCTGTCGCCCCGCTGACGGGTCGTCACGTCGGTCCAGATTGCACAACATGCCACTGCTCCCGGACTTTCGGAGCTATCCCGCGAGCGTTAGGTCCTGTCCGGTTGCGGTTGTTCTTTATCCGTTTTGCGAAACGAGCGCTGGACAACACCACCGCACGAACCGTAGCGTCCTCGTATGCGAGCCGCTGCGACGTTCCAGCGGTACCGGAACATCGACGATCAGGCTGAGCAGCTGACCGGTTTCGACCAGGCGTACCAGCAGTTGGATCGCGGAACGTACGCCGGAGCGTTCCTCGCATGCGACAGCGATGAGGTGGGGTTCTTCGTCGAAGGAACGAACCGTCGGCTCAGCCAGCAGGGAGCCGGGCCGAGCGACGTCATCAGCGCGGTAGTTCTGCTCAGCGCTCTCGGCCCCACGGTCACCAACGGATCCGCCTTCACTATGGACGACGTCCTGCTTGTGGGGCCCGGCGGAGCGTACGAAGCCGTCATCAATGCGGGCGATGAGCCGGCCGTGTTCAGCATCTCGCTAGATGCCGCAGTTGCTCTGCCCCTGCGTCGCCTGTCGAGCCAGCAGGCCGGCCGGGTGCGTCGCGTCGCCGATCCCGAACTCAGCAAGCGGTTCCGCGCAGCCGCGGCCAATGCCCTGCGCTCGTGGGATGCAGACTCCCAGAGCATTTCCGTGCCGCGATCGGTCGTGCATGCACTGATGCTTGAACTGCTTACCGCACCGAGCGCAATCGACGGATCGTCACACAGCTCGATCCAGATCTACCGGGCAGCCCGCGATGCCATGGCAAATGCGCTCACGAAGTCGCCGTCGATGTCGGAGATCGCGGCCCGGGTCGGCACCTCCCGTCGCACGCTCGAACACGCCTTCGACACATGCGTCGGCGTCAGCCCAGCCCGCTTCCACAAGCTGCTCAGGCTCAACAGTGCGCGCCGCTTACTCGAGAACGGTCAGCATTCGGTGCATCACGCTGCGACAAGCAGCGGCCTTCATCATCTCGGACGCTTCTCAGGCGACTACCGCGACCTGTTCGGCGAACTGCCCTCTGACACGGCCCGACGTGCCAGAGTGCTCATCACCGACACCGCTGTTGCCGGCACCTGACCGCCGGCGCCCAGCGGCCGGCTCACATCGCCGTTCGGCAGACGCGACGCTCCGGGACCGGCAGATCTCGCCAGCGGGACTGGTCCGGTGGCTGTGACAGGGCCGTCCTAGTGTGCGCTCGTGGACCCCGTCACGGAGACAGCCGTCGCCGATCTCGCCCGCGCCCCGGCAGACGTGCGGCGACTCGACCCGCGCTCGGACGCCTCGCGAGACCCGGCTCAGGTGCCCATCACCGCCGTGGGCCACGACAGCCTCGGCGAGTTCGTCGCTGCGCTCGCTGCGTCCACCGCCCGTGCGATGGATACCGAGACCGTGTACGAGTCTCGCGACGTGGGGTCGCGCGGTGACGTCCCGCAACTGCGGGTGATCTCGGCTGCCACTCGCGATTGCGGCGGCACGGAACGCGCTTGGGTCGTCGACGTCGCTCACCATGACCTTCGCGACCTGGCGACAGCGCTGCACGAAGGCCTGCGAGCGCCGGATCTGGCGTCCGATGCATGGAACGCGACGTTCGACGACCGGGTCATCGACACCCATCTCATGGAGCCTGCCGCAGCAGCAGGTGCGGCGGTCGGATCATTGCGCTGGTGGGACGCGCAGCTGGCCGATGCCTTGCTGCACCAAGGGCTGACCGGATTCAGCTTCTTTCACGGACTGGCCTGGGCCGCAGAGCGCTACCTCGGCTTGAGCGTCGAGGGCAAGGCAACAACACAGTTCTCCTATGCGGCCGACGGGCCGCTGAGTGATCGCCAGATCGCGTACGCAGCGGCGGACGCGGTCGAGACCCTGTGGGTATCGGACGAGCTGCGCTGGCGATTGACCGAGGCAGGCCTGGATGAGGTGTGCCGCCTCGAGCAGGCAGCCCGCCCATTTCTCGACCGCATGGAGCGTGCCGGTCTTCCCTTCGACGCCGACGGGTGGGATGCCGAGCTGGCCCAGCTGGCTTTGCGGCGGACCGACGTGCTCACCCGCCTGGCCGAGTTGACCGGCGGCGGTCAGGGCGACCTGTTCGGCGGCGGCCTCGAGCCGAGATGGAACCCCGACAGCGAACAGCAGGCGCGTGACGTGCTGAATCGTTTCGCGTCCGATCATGTGGAGGCGTGGACGACCAAGACCGGTGGCCGGTCCCGCTTGCTGCTGCCGACCGATTCGCTCGGTGCCTCGGTACTGGCAGGCATCGGCGGCGAACTCTGCCGCGCGCTGCTGACATACCGCGACCTGTCCAAGACCTTGAGCACCTATGGGCACACGATGGCCGAGCACTTGTGGGCCGACGGCCGGCTGCATCCGGAGTACCTGCAGGTCGTGGGCACCAGCACCGGTCGGCTGGCCAGCCGCAATCCCAACGCGCAGAACTTCACGCCGCGGCTGAAGCCCTATGTGAAGCCCCCGCCCGGGCGGGTTTTCGTCTATTCCGACCTGAGCCAGGCAGAGCTGCGCTTCGCCACCCAGCTCGCCGGCGACGACGGCCTGCGGACGGCGTTCGAGCAGGGGCTGGACATCCACACGGCCACCGCGGAGCGGATGTTCGGCGTGATCATGGACGGACCGGCCGGCCTCAGCGCGCTCGACCGGCCCCGCTACGAGGAGTTCCGCACCAAGGCCAAACGGATCAATTTCGGAATCCTGTACGGACAGCGAGGCACTGGGCTGTCGCGCGGCCTCACCGATGCCGGCGTGCCGACCAGCCGCGGCGAGGCCGACGCGCTCATCAAGGCGTACCTAGACGCCTACCCCGGCATCGCGCAGTGGGTGGACGAGCGTGATCGCTTCATCGGGCACTTCGCAGCCACCTCGCTGGATGCCGATTGGCCCCTGACGCTGCGGCTGGGGGCACTGTGGCCCCGCACCGACAACGCCCGGCGGGCGCTTCGCGGTCGGCAGCGCCGACATCACAGCGCCGAAGAAGTCCATGAGGCGCTGCTCGCGGTCGAGCGGGCCGCTGCAATCGACGCCGACCGCGTCGACGACGGTCCGGCGATCAGCCTGAGTGAGATCGACGTTGCCGAAGTCGCTTGGGCGCTGTCCTTCGCAGCCCCGGTCGTCGTGCGATCCGACGGCTCGCCGCTGTCGTTCTGCTCCCACACACCAGCGGGCCGTCGCCAGCAGTTCACCTTCTCCGCGGACTGGGTGCTGGGCGAAGCTGCGGCCGTGGTGGGCTGCTCCACGAAGCTTCGGCCGACCGAGGTGTGGCGCCGGGTGCTGGCCCGCTTCGACCTCGCGCCGCCGTCGGCGCCTACGAGGGAAACGCTGCGGCCGGCAGTGAACAGAGTGCTGGAGCAGCGGCACCTGCGGCGCGCCGTGATCGACGAGGTGGGCGTTGCGATGGGCGATGCCGACCAGCAGTTCCTGCTGGGGCGTGCGCTGCACACCCGGGTAGGCCAGATGGCCAACGCCTACCGCAACGCCCCAATCCAAGGCGGCGTGGCGGACGTGATGCTCGACGCCTACGGTCGGCTGGGCGAGGTGCTGGCGCGCTACCCCGCGGCCGATGCAGTGCAGACCGTCCACGACAGCGTCGTGATCGAGTGCGACGAAGCCGACGCTCCGGCAATTGCCGCCGATGTCAAAGCAGCGCTGGAAGCCGCAATGTCACGCTGGTGCCCCGACGTCCCCACCGTGGCCGATACCGACATCCGTACAAGTCTGTCGGAGACCTCCATCGTCGAGCAGATCGGCTGACCAGCCGGCGCAAGGCGCAGAACCCGTCTGCGCACAGGGCTGGCCTGCTGCGCCTAGTGCGAAGTCGCCGGCTGGGCAGTCCGGCGGTCGCTCACGGCGGCCATCGAGCAGACGACCATGCTGAGCCTGACGGCGATTCCCATGGTCATGAACATGGTGCGCACGCCGGCCCATTCCGCCAGGGCGCCCAACGGCGCTGCTGCCATGGCAAGTGCTGCGAACGGCAGCTGCACCAGCGATTGCACGCGCCCTTGGTAGGCCTCGTCAGTGGCACGCATGACGATCGTCTGAATGAGCGAGATGAACCCGACCTGCCGGTCGCCGAGGCCGAAGACGCCCTCGACCAGCGCCGGCTGAAAGGCGACATCGCTGAAGCCGAACATGATCACGATGATCGACGTCACAATCGGTCGACGAAGCTCAGATCGGCTCATCGCGTAGCGGATGCCTTCGCGGATCTCGGCCAACAGATCCTGAGCGCCGCCGAAGCCGTCGAGCGCATGGCCGCGCGACGCCAGGGCAAGCGCGGCTGCTACGCCATGTTCAGCTCCTACTTGGGAGGCGTCGTCACCGATCCCACCGTGATGACGGTGCCGCTCGACGATCACATGGTGCACCGGGGCCACGGTGTCTTCGATACCTGTTCGCTGGTGAACGGCCGGCTGTACCGGCTCGGCAT